>CAZOCA010000566.1:0-3082 GCA_964578105.1 uncultured Pararhizobium sp. | reverse complement strand
CCCTTGGTCAACCCCCGCGCCTGCAACAGTGGCTGCCCCGCCCTATTCGGCGCAGTGCGTTTTACGGCTGTATCAAGGCGAACGGTCGCGGCCAGCAGCGCCTTGGTGTAAGGGTGCTGAGCACCGTAAAAAATGTCGTCCACCGGCCCTTGTTCGACGATCTTTCCCCAGCGCATCACTGCGACATGATCGGCCACCTCGGCAACAAGGCCAAGGTCGTGGGTGATCATCAGCATGGCCATGCCACGCTCGGCCTGAAGGCGCGCGATCAGATCCATGATCTCGGCCTGCGTGGTGACATCAAGTGCGGTGGTTGGCTCATCCGCAATCAGGATGTCGGGATCACAGGCCAGCGCCATGGCGATCATCGCGCGCTGCCGCATGCCCCCCGAAAATTCGAACGTATAGCGGTCCGCCATATGTTCTGGCTGAGCGATCTCGACCTGCCGCAGCAGGTTGACGGTTTCGGCCTTGGCCTCTGCCTTGGTCATCTTTCGGTGCAAAAGCAGCGCCTCGACGATCTGCGTGCCGATCGTCCGTACCGGCGACAGTGACGACATCGGCTCCTGAAAGATCAGGCCAATCCGCCCGCCGCGCACAGCGCGTATTTCACGGCTGTTGGGCGCCAGGGCATGAAGGGCCAGCGGCCCCTTGGGCCCGCGCAATGTGATCTCACCGCCCGACACCTTCGCCTGTGCATCAATCAACCGTAAAAGCGCCCGCGCCGTTACCGATTTGCCCGAACCGCTCTCACCGACAAGACACAGGGTTTTACCAGGATAGAGATCAAAGCTCACATCCCGCACCGCATGCAGAATATGGGTCCGCAGGTGGAAATCCAGACTGAGATTGCGCACGGTCAGAACCGGCTCTTGCGCCATGTCTGTCTGGATCATCTCAGGTTGGGCCATCTCAAGCTGGGTCATCTCGGCGCTCATGTCGCGTAAGGGTCTGCGGCATCACGCATCCCGTCGCCCAGGAAATTGAATGACAGGACAGTCAGAACCACCGCTCCCGCGGGCCAGACCAGCAGCCAGGGCGCTGTCGCCACCGTGCGGATATTCTGCGCGTCCTGAAGCAGCACACCCCAGCTGACCACCGGTGATTTCAACCCGATACCAAGAAACGACAGCGCCGTTTCCGCAACGATCATCGTCGGAATCGCCAGCGTCACCACGGCCAGGATATGCGAGGTCAACGACGGCAGGATGTGCCGGAAAATAACACGCGCCTGCCCTGATCCATCCAATATGGCTGCTGTTACAAAATCCTCGTCACGCAGTGCCAGAAACCGCCCCCGCACTTCACGCGCAAGGCTGGTCCAGGCCAAGAGCGACACGATCAGCGTCACCATGAAATAGACGGTCAGCGGAGACCATGTGATGGGCACGGCAGCGGCAAGACCGAGCCAAAGCGGGATTGTCGGCATCGCGCTCGTCACCTCGATCAGACGCTGGATGACGATATCCGTCCAGCCGCCATAATACCCCGAAAGGGCACCCAGAACGACGCCAATAAACAGGCTCGAAATGACACCGATCAGGCCTATCGACATCGACACCCGTGTTCCATAGATGAGCCGACTCATCAGATCCCGGCCAAGGCTATCGGTGCCCAGCAGGTTCATCGGTTTACTAGCGTCCAGCGGCCCAATCAGATGGGTATTCATCTCAAACAGACCCCAGAGCCGATACGGCGTCCCTTCAACAAAGAATCCAATCGGGATCACCGCAGTTTCATCGATCGCAAACGAACGACGCAGAGACTCCTGGTTCACCGTCATGGTGTAACCCTTGACGTGCGGCTGCCAGTGCCGGTCGCCGCTTTCATCTGTAACAAAGAAATCAATGCTTTGCGGCGGTGCATAGGTGAAACGCGGCTGTGCCAACGTGGGCGACGTGGGTGCCAGAAACTCGGCGAACAGCCCGACGAGGTAAAACAGGATCACGATGATCCCGGCAAAAACCGCAACCTTATTAGCGAAAAACTTCTGCCGGATCAGGGTCCATTGACCCGACACAGCAATCTTGCTTGCATCTTCACCGGGGCGCAGTGGACTGATCGCGGGGCCGGTTTCCTCTTGTATCTGTGATGCTTTTTCCATCAGGTGAACCTTATGCGCGGGTCAAGCAGGGCCAGCAGCAGATCGGACACCAGCATCCCGATCAGTGTAAGCACCCCCATAAGCAGGATGAAACTGCCGGCCAGATACATGTCCTGACTGACCAGCGCCCGCAGCAAAAGCGGTCCAGCAGTCGGCAGGTTCAGGACAATCGCGGTAATCGTGACGCCAGAGATCAACTGCGGCAGCACCCAGCCAATTGCAGAGACAAATGGGTTGAGCGCGATGCGCACCGGATAACGCATGATCACCTTGTATTCCGACAGACCTTTGGCCCGCGCGGTTACAACATAGGGCTTTGACAACTCATCAGTCAGATTGGCCCGTAGAATGCGGATCAGAGCAGCGGTACCCGAGGTGCCAATGACAATCACCGGAATCCAGAGATGTTTCATCAGGTCCCAGACCCGGCCCCATGACCAGTCAGCCCCGACATATTCCGGCGAAAACAGCCCGCCGACGCTCTGACCAAAATATTTGTAGCTGATATACATCAACGTCAGCGCGAGAATGAAATTCGGGATCGCCAGTCCCAGAAAACCAAAAAACGTTGCCACATGATCGCCGATGGAATGGCGGCGCACGGCTGAATAGATGCCAATGGGCAGCGACACTGCCCAGACAAATACCAATGCCGCCATCGAGATCGACAGGGTCGCTCCCATGCGATCCCAGATCAGCTCGCTCACCGGGCGGCCCCATTCAAACGAATAGCCAAAATCGCCCCGAAGCACGATGCCGCTGATCCATTTGAAATATTGCAGCGCCATCGGATCATCGAGGCCGTAGGTGGCCCGCATCCGGGCAAGCTCGGCCGGGTCAACCGTCTGACCGCTGTCGGCCATCGATGCCATAAGCGACGTCAGATAATCGCCCGGTGGCAGTTGAATGATGAAGAACGAGATTACCGAGATGCCGAACATCGTCGGCACCATCAACAATATCCGTTTGAGAAAATAG
>CAZOCA010000565.1:0-3086 GCA_964578105.1 uncultured Pararhizobium sp. | reverse complement strand
ACAATGCCCACAAAGGTACACCAGAACACACGTTGTGAGACCGGCGCATCTGTCTTTCCGCCTGCCGTAATCGTATCGATCACCAATGAGCCGGAATCGGACGAGGTTACAAAGAACACCAAAACCAGAATGATGCCCAGAAATGATGTGATACCCGCCAGCGGCAGAGGTTTCAGCATTTCAAACAGCTTCAGTTCCAACGCAGCATCCTTCACAGGAGCGGCGGCATCAGCAACGACCTGCGAAATTGCAGTCCCACCAAAGGCACCCATCCAGAAAACACTTATGACGGATGGAATGACAATCACGCAGAAGATGAACTCTCGCACAGTACGACCACGGGATACGCGGGCAATAAACATACCGACAAATGGTGACCATGAAATCCACCAGGCCCAGTAGAAGGAAGTCCAGCCCTGAGAAAAGTTTACATCCTCACGCCCAAACGGCATCGACAAGGGAATGAAATTGGTTACATAGGCGGCGCCACCGGAAAAAATAGTTGCGAAGATATCGGCCGTAGGCCCCACCAGCAACACGAATACCAGCAACAGCGCGGCAAGCCCGATATTAACCTCGGAGAGTACTTTCACACCGCCATCAAGGCCGCGAATAACGGAAATAAGTGCCAACCCGGTAATCGCTGCAATGAGGATTACCTTCGCACCATTGCCGGTTCCCCAGCCAAACAGATAATTCAGTCCGGCAAGCGCCTGCTCTGTTCCAAAGCCCAATGAGGTGGCCAATCCGAACAAAGTCGCAAAGACAGCCAGAATATCAATGGTATGGCCCCACCAGCCCCAGATCCTCTCACCCAGTAACGGATAGAATGCGGATCGCAAAGTCAGAGGCAATCCCCGATTATAGGTGAAGAACGCCAGAGAAAGAGCCACAACAGCGTAGATTGCCCATGGATGTAGCGCCCAGTGGAATATACTCGCGGCCATGCCAAGATTACGTGCTGCTTCCACATCGCCGGCTGCAGCCCCCAGAGGTGCCCAGTCAGTTCGTGCACCTGCTTCGCCAGCAACGCCCCCCATTGACGAGGCAAAATGGGACATGGGTTCCGATACGCCAAAGAACATCAACCCAATGCCCATACCGGCGGCAAACAGCATGGCAAACCAGCCCACATAGCCATAATCCGGTTTGGCGTCATCTCCACCAAGGCGGATAGAGCCCAACGGGGAAATCAACAGGTAAACGCATAGAAGGACAAAAATATTGGCCGCACTCAGAAAGAACCAATCAAAGGTCGATGTGAGAAACGGTCGAAGCCAACCAAAAAAATCGGTTGCCCCCTCCTGAAACATCAATGTAACCAGTACAAAGGCCACAATAGATAGGCCGGAAATTAAGAAAACGGGATTGTGAATGTCCAGCCCAAAGGGCGAAATATTGTGTTGTCCCAGCTCGAAATCTGTTTCCACAGGATGAGGTGCCACCTCATCCTGCTTCTCTGTCTCTTGTGTCATGTTCCGACCCCTCAAAATTGAATTATTTCGCTTTACCAATGGCCGATTTCGGCCAAATTAGTCTTGGGTGAGGACAGAAGGTTAACATGGTTACTTAACGCTTCAAAAAGAAACTGCGCCCCGCACATGTCTGATTGCGACATATTCAGGGCATTTGAACTGAAAAACGACACGAAATTCAGGCTTCTGATGCTGAAACGTTCAAAATTTTCGCAAGCACGACAATTGCCAATGCCAGGCCGCACAAAATCAAAAAAGCAAAACGAATTGATGTCGCCTCCGCCGCAAAACCAATCAAAGGCGGGCCAAGCAGCATGCCGCCATATCCAAGCGTTGCAACGCTTGCAATGGCTTGGCCTTGCCCATGACGAGAATCATTTGCAGCTCGGCTGAACGCCAGCGGCATAACAACCGCATAACCGATGCCCATCAGAATGAACCCCAGCAAGACAGGCAGATATTCAGCGGAGACCACAGCCAGTGCAGAACCTGATGCCGCGACAAGTCCGGCCAAACGGGCGGCTGAAACGGGGCCCAGAGCCATAATAATCCGATCACCGACCAGCCGCGTTAAAACCATGGCTAAGGAAAACAATGTATATCCAAGGGCCGCATTGGCTTCATTTGCCTTTGCCACCTCAACCAAAAAAATTGCGCTCCAATCAGCCATGGCACCTTCTCCGATCGAGGCGCAAAAGGCGATAAACCCAACAAAAAACAAGGGGCCTTTCGGCAAGGAAAAGACCGGGCTCGATTCAATTGACTCCGTTTTTCCCGATATCCAGCCAATAGAGGAAAACCAGTATGTCACAGCGCCAAACAGACCCGCTGCCAAAATGAAATGAAACTGCATCGACAGATTTGCCGAGGCAGCAACATAGCCGCTCGCAGCTCCCAACCCGGCACCAAAGCTGAACATGGCGTGAAAAGACGACATCAGGGGCCGCCCGCTTTTGCGCTCCACTTCCGCAGCCCAAACATTCATCGCAACATCCATTGCGCCATGCGCCATACCAAACAGAAACAATGCAACGCCCAATAGCCAGACATTCGGCATCAGGGCGATGACAATCAGCGACAGAATATAAGCCAACGCGATATGACGTGTGATCACGGCACTGCCAAGACGATCTGCTGCACGTCCGGCAAGCGGGAAGGATACAATCGCACCGGCGGCCATCAGCAGTAACAGAACACCCAATTGGCCAGGGGCAAGATCATGTCGGGCGGCGGCGGCTGGAATACGGGATGCCCAAATGCCAAACAGAGCTCCATTCAGGATGAACATAGCGGAGACCGCACGCCATGGAGTGCGCACAGTCCGCTTTTTGGTTGATAGCGCGTCAAACATGCAGCAATTCCAACCCATCCGTTTCAAATGTGCGAACTGCCTCACCGCTCGCATCTGTAATCAAAACATCAATGGTCTGACTATCTGCAACATGATGACGTGCACGTCGGCCAAGCTTTTCTGAGGTCGTCACAACACAGACCTTGGCAGACGACGCGCAAATCTGCTTTTTGACAGACGCCTCATCAAAATCATCCGCTCCCAGACCGAATTCAGCATCCAGCGCACATGCGCCCAAAAAGCAAAGATCAGCCGATATA
>CAZOCA010000564.1:1414-3088 GCA_964578105.1 uncultured Pararhizobium sp. | reverse complement strand
GTGACTTGGCGACCAACGCTGCGTTGCTTCTTGCCAAGGGGCTGCGCCGTAAAACACGCGATATAGCGGAAGCCATTGCCAAACTGCTCACCGAGCATGCTGACGCCCTGCAAGTGCAATCGGTTAGCATTGCCGGGCCGGGGTTCATTAACATCACGTTGCAGCCGGCTGTGTGGCAATCGATCGTTCAGGATGTTCTGGAGAATGGCTTGGACTTCGGTCGGACCGATCTGGGGCAGGGCGAGAAGATCAACGTTGAATACGTCTCTGCCAATCCGACTGGCCCAATGCATGTAGGACATTGCCGGGGCGCAGTGTTCGGAGACGCATTGGCAACATTGCTGTCCTATGTGGGCTATGATGTGACGCGGGAATACTACATTAATGACGCAGGCGCTCAGGTGGATGTGTTGGCGCAATCCGCTTATCTGAGATATCGCGAGGCGTTGGGTGAGGCTATCGGTGCAATTCCCGAGGGTCTTTATCCGGGTGAATATCTGAAGCCACTGGGCGCACAACTTGCGGATCAACATGGATCATCTCTGCTTGAGATGGATGAAGCTGAATGGCTGCCCATGGTAAAAGAGGCTGCTATTTCGGCCATGCTTGAACTGATCCGGTCTGATCTGGATAAGCTTGGTGTGGTGCATGACGTTTTCTTTTCAGAGCTATCCCTGACAGCGGATGGTGATGACCGGGTTGCTGAAATGATTGCCGATCTGAGAAAACGGGACTTGATTTATCTGGGAACATTGCCACCGCCAAAGGGTAAACTTCCCGATGATTGGGAAGACCGCGAACAGACCCTTTTCAGATCGACGCGCTATGGTGACGATGTGGACAGGGCGCTGTTGAAATCGGACGGTAGCTACACCTATTTTGCGTCCGATATCGCCTATCATTTTGACAAGTATAAGCGCGGATTCAACCGCATGGTCGATGTTCTTGGAGCTGATCATCAGGGATATCTGAAGCGAATGACGGCTGCTGTGACCGCAATTTCATCGGAAAATGCATCGCTGGACATCCGTTTTTGTCAGCTGGTGAACCTGTTTCGTGACGGTCAACCGGTTAAAATGTCAAAACGTTCAGGAAATCTTGTGACGCTTGCAGATGTGGTTGACGAGGTTGGCAGGGACGTCACCCGGTTCATTATGTTGTATCGAAAAAACGACGCCACCTTGGATTTTGACTTCACAAAAGTGCTCGAGCAATCGAAAGACAATCCTGTGTTTTATGTGCAATATGCGCATGCGCGTACACATTCAACATTTGCACAAGCCATTGAAGTATTTGATGAAAAAATCGTGATTGGTTTGGAAGACGTGGATATTTCAATCTTGGATGATGCCAGCGAATTGGCACTCATGCGCAAGCTTGCGGAGTATCCACGCATTGTCGAAGCGGCGGCAAATTTCTACGAACCACATCGTATTGCATTTTATCTAAATGATTTAGCAAGTGCGTTTCATGGCCATTGGAACAAAGGCAAAGATTTGCCCCAATTACGATTTATTAAAGATGATAATGAAAAATTGACTAGAGCGCGCTTAGCTCTTGTTTTGGCGGTGCAAATTGTTCTGCGCTCCGGCCTGGGATTGCTGGGAGTGGATGCGCGGGACGAATTGCGTTAGCATTGATGATGGTTTGCAAGCGCTATTTTGGTGGTTGCTT
>CAZOCA010000564.1:0-1404 GCA_964578105.1 uncultured Pararhizobium sp. | reverse complement strand
ATGGCCGAGTATGAGTATGACAAAAACAAGCCCGGTCAGGCAGCCGGCGCTGGAAACGATCCAGTTTCGGGCGACGCTGGTCCCGGAGTGAATTCACCTGGAAGACCTGCTGCATCACAAGATCGCAGTTCAGGGTCCGACAGTGCATGGGAAAACGACGACTGGTCGATGCGATCGTCATCTGTTTCTGATGACGATGATCCGTTGATCAAGCTCGCCCGACTTATGGAGCAGAACGAACGAAATTTTGAGGCTGCCGCTCAGCGCTCAAATGACAGTGTCGCAGAGGCCCCTCAGGATACCCACGCACCTGAAGCCGTTTCTGTGCCTCAGGATCCGGTGGCCCAAGCCTATCATCCAGAACCAAGTGTTGCTGAGTCTGCCCGCTCTCCAGAGCCAGTCTATCAACATGCGCCACAGGATCCGGGTTATATGCCGGTCGGCGAGCCATCCGTGGTAAGGGATGACCCTTATGCGTCATCTGGAACTATGGTGGCGGATGCACCTGCGCCAGCAAGGCAACCGTCTTACGCCGATCATGCCGCCGATCATGCCGATGATGAGCAATACGATCCGTTTGCGCCGGGTGGTTCATCCCAACCCTTGCCTGACAGAGATTTTGATGTCTCCAGAATTCCAAGAGCTATAAGACCAACAGCGTCGGTTGATCACTCGCAAATGGGTGGGCTGCATGGAAGCGCAAGTCCCGATCAAGCAGAACCCGAAGCGCGCGCAGAACCACCAGTTGCTGCAATGCGGGCGCAGGAAGTGCCCCAGAAACCGGCGACGGCTCCAAGTGAACCGATTGCGCCACAGCCTGATCCTATAGCGGCTGAGCTTCTGCGTTATGTCGATGCAAACGAGGCTCGGGAGCCCGTAAGGTCTGCTGCTGCTGACGCGCGGCCAAATTATGTGCCCCGGCAAATGAGCGAGAATGCAGCACCCCAGTCTGCGTCGGTTTTACCCCAGTCTGCGCCAGTTGCACCCCAGGCTGCAACAGCGGCACCACAGCCTGCGCCTGCTGCCGTACAACCTGCGTCCGAGTTGGCCAGTGCGCCGACACCTCCTCAACCAGACTTTTCATATTTGCGAGAAGTTGAAGATTTGCGTGTCCCGCCTCGGGTTTCGGCGACTGAACAACCCAGCGCTGAGGCAACAGATTCCTTTGCGGATAACACTCGATCTGAAGCACCTCAGACTGAGGAAGCTGATGTCCTTTATGATGAGTATGACGAGGAAGAAGGCGGTGGCCTGTTCGCCAGCCGCGGCATGATGGTTGCTGCCGGTGTTATGGCGTTTGTTCTGCTTGGTGGTGGGGCTTTGTTGGCCTATCAAGCTATTTTCTCCAGCGATGATGGTAGTCCTCCACCTCTGGTTCTGGCGGATAAAAATGCGGTTCGTATG
>CAZOCA010000563.1:0-3091 GCA_964578105.1 uncultured Pararhizobium sp. | reverse complement strand
GAATGAGTTGTTTAGGTGTGTATGACCGTGGTAAAAATCGTTTAAATTTGCGTTCAAGAGCGTGTTAAATAGAACCGGAGTGCGTTTTCTATGAGCGACAAAATCTTTATTACGACCATGGGGCACCTGTCGGTAGAGAGAGATGGGGAGGAAATAAAACTTCCCTCGTCGCGCAAGACACGTGCGCTACTGGCCTATCTTGCTGTTACCGCACGGCCTCATCGCCGCGAACGGCTTTGTGAGTTGTTCTGGGATATTCCAGACGACCCGCGTGGCGCACTTCGTTGGTCACTTAGTAAATTGCGCGGCGTGCTGAATACCGAAGGAACCGAGCGCATTGTTGCAGATCGGGAACGGGTTCAAATAAACGCGTCAGATATTTCGGTTGATTTCGTCATCATTCGAAAACGACTGTTTGATGATCCTCCGCTGATGCCACCACAAGAATTGCGGGATATGGCTGCAAAACTTGGTAATGCGCTGCTTGATGGGCTTGGTTATGGCAGTCAGGATGCGTTTGCAAGTTGGTTGGCTGCTGAGCGCGAAGATGTAAATTTGCTCAAATTGAATGTCCTGAGACGACTGGCCCTGCACCCTGATATCAGTGTGACGGAAGCGGTTAGTTGGGCCAGACGGTGGACTGAGGCTGACCCATTTGGTTCAAAAGCAGCAGAAACCTATGTTTTGCTCCTTCGCCAAAGCGGGCAAAACGCTGAAGCAACAAAGTTCATTGATGTCTATACAACTGAATTGCGCAAAGCTGGTTTGGAGGTCACCACCGACTTTGATGCCAGCCCAGATTCCCAATCCAACAACGAGCCGAAAGCCGCGCCAAATCGAACTTTGCTGCTCAACCAGAATATCGGCTTTTGCCGAACCGATGACAATGTCCGCATCGCCTATGCGACCGTCGGAGAAGGGCCTTCAATCGTGAAAGCTGCTAATTGGCTGAACCATTTGGAACTTGATTGGGATAGCCCGATTTGGGGTGATACGTTCCGGGCCTGCGCCAATGGCCGAACGTTCATTCGCTATGACGAGCGTGGCAATGGCCTTTCCGATTGGGACGTTGATGACATCAGCCAGCGCGCCTTTGTCAGTGATCTGGAAACAGTTGTCGATGCGTTGAAGTTGAAAAAATTCCCACTGCTCGGGATTTCTCAAGGCTGTGCAGTGTCCATTGAATATGCAGTTCGTCATCCCGAACGGGTTTCTGCGCTCATTCTGATTTCGGGATATGCCAGCGGGTGGCGTATTGGCGCAACAGAGGAAGAGCAGGAACGCCGCGAAGCTGTAATGACCCTTACAAAGCATGGATGGGGCACCAACAATTCTGCCTATCGACATATCTTCTCGCAAACCTTCATGCCGGATGCAAAACCTGATGAGTTGGATTGGTTTGACGAGTTTCAACGCCAGACAACTTCACCGGAAAATGCAGTTCGCTTTCAGCAGGCATTTGGCGATATCGATGTTCGCAAACTTTTGCCTCAAGTCAAAGTGCCGACTATCGTGTTTCATTCCAAAGATGATCAGCGTATTTCCCTGGCTCAGGGAAGAGAAGTTGCGGCTGGCATTCCAGGCGCGCGGTTCGTACCGCTTGAAAGTAAAAATCACATTCTTTTGGGACACGAACCAGCTTGGACGACTTTTTTTGATGAGACGAACCGGTTTTTGGCGGAACACGGAATTTAGAACACCATGCCTTGCGGTTCAATGGGTGAACCATTGCACGCAAGTTTTTGGAAATGCCATTAAACCATCTGGCTGCCCCAAAGCCCTCACTCATCCAGAACCGCTTCAAATCCTTCAAACACTGGAGGTCCGGCATAAATGCCCTTATTCGTTCCGGCATTTTTGTGAGCATCCCGGAAGTTCTGGGATTTGGTCCACCCCGCGAAGGCGTCGTGGCTTTCCCAGATTGTGTGGGATGCATAAAGCGTTGTATTCGTGGCCTTATCAACAGGCCCTTTGAGCAGATGAAATTCTCTGAAGCCCGGCACTTGTTTCAGGCTTGAATTCCGATTGCGCCAGATATCTTCAAAGGCCGTTTCCTGCCCGTCGTTAATCTGGAATCTATTCATTGCAATATACATTCAGACCTTCTTTCCTGATTGTGTGGTGGGTGTTTTATAGGGTATTTTCTGGATCTTGCCGCCTTTATCAACGTCTGATTTTAACAGGGATTGTCAAACACTGACGTGTCTTTGGGCGGTGTTAGAAATGACGCTGCGATTTGTTTTGAGACGCTGTGGTAATGCGCACAGTTCAATCACGCTCTGTCTTGATAACGCGTCAGTTGCCTTCAGTCATGGCCGGTATATCGAGTGTCAGTTTCGGGACCTGTCAGTCGAGAAGCGCTCGTATGTGCTTTGGGATTTTTGCTTGATTGGGGAGCAGTGGACTGACGGTATTCCGCCACCTTGGCTCATCGGTTTTATCCGCCAGCAAGGCTTTGATGTTTGGAACAACGGGACCGTTCAGCACCCATTCCAGCAATTGATCGATATCACTTTTGCTTTCGCCGATTGCGAGTTGGCTGACAAGATTGGGGGCAACATTCATCATGCCGGAAATACAGCCACTGGCGCCACGTTTCACGGCGTCCGCCAATTGTCCTTCATGGCCCACCAGAATTGTCAGATCACTATGGGTCTGGAGCAGAGATGACGTATCGGACCAGTCGCCAGCGGAGTCTTTAACACCTGCAATGATGCCCGGAAAAGCTTCGCGTAACCGGGTAACCAGAGGCACGGAAAGTTTCACCTGGGTGAGTGCCGGGATGTTGTAAATCAGGGTGGGCAACATAGCATTACCGGCGAGTTCTATGACTTTGCTATGCCAGTCAAACATTCCCTGATCTGAAGGATACGGAAAATAGAACGGCGGGACGAGCAATATTCCCCGACAACCGATCTGACTGTAAAATGTGATTTCATCAGCGGCTTCCTGCGCGCTAGGTCCGTAAACGCAAGCGATCAGGCGGTCAGGGTTCACTCCTCCCTGGCCCATTGCTTCGACCATGTGTCTGCGGGTGACAGATGGAAAAGACGCACCTTCTCCGGTGGTTCCAAAAGGCACGATGCTGTCG
>CAZOCA010000562.1:0-3097 GCA_964578105.1 uncultured Pararhizobium sp. | reverse complement strand
CTCCATTGGCCGCGGCCATTTTCAAAATGGTCTGGATCGCCTCAGCGTTGAAGTACCGCCCGTCACCACCAATCACAAATGTCTTGCCCTCAGCCCCCCCAATGGCATTGAAAATCGACTGGACAAAATTTTCCAGATAATGCGGCTCCATAAATGTGCGAGTCTTCTTGCGAAGCCCGGAGGTGCCGGGTTTCTGTCCCTCAATCGGCTGTGTGGACACAACATCAATGGTCACTGGCATTCTCCTTCTGTTTGTTCGCCCGGCGCGCTACGCGCACCATCTTTCATCAGTTTTGCAATTCTCAAGAGACGGTCATCCGTCTCCAGCGCTTCAACCGGAATTTTGCACCGGCGTCGCCAATTGGGATGTTCGTCGATCGTGCCGGGCAGGTTTTGTGCCTCAGCTTCTCCCAACACATCATCCAATTGAACGGAGATCATGGCAATATTTGAACTGGCAAGTGCGCTATGCACACATGCGTTCAGATGGTCGAATGAACCTTCATCCATGGCTTCATTGCCCGATGTGCTCTTCCAGTCGCAAAGCCCTGCGATTTCCTTTTGCCTTTGAGACTTTGCGTCCGACGCACCGTCCGCGTCAATCCAGTCAAGCTTCTGCCACCAATCTATATCGCGCCCTTCAAAATACCCCTTGAGGGTGGGCGTGTCATGGGTTCCAAAACAGGCAAGACTGGACGGGCGGAGCTTGTCGGGACGGTTAATCTGACCTTCTTGATTTTTTTCATATTGCAGAACCGAATAGCTATAGAGGCCACGTGCCCGCATGGCCTCTCGAAAACCATCTGGCACAAGCCCCAAATCCTCGCCAATGACCACTGTTTCTGCGCGCTCTGCTTCAATGGCGACGACAGCCAGCAGGGACTCAAATGGTTGTTTTATGTAGCCACCGGGACTGCCATCATCCGGTATCCAGTAGCTGCGGTTCATCCCCAGCACGTGATCGATACGCAGCACGCCGCAATGACGCATGGTCTGCGCCAAGATATCCCGCAGCGCCTGATAACCGGTATCCGCCAGCTTGCGCGGCGCAAATCCTGCCAAGTCCCATTTTTGACCGGCTGGACTGAGGAAATCGGGTGGTGCGCCGATGGAAACACCATCCGCAACGGTGTCTGTCTCGCACCATGTTTCCGCAGCCCCGCGCCGTGGCCCTACGGCCAGATCCAGATAAAGTCCGAGCGCCATGCCACTGCTTCTGGATGTATCTTGAGCCTGCGACAATTGCCTAAACGCAATCCATTGTAGCCACTTGTGAAACCGTTTGGCGATTTCCGGCACGCCTGCGCCGGAACGATCTGCTTTTTGTATCTCCAAGGGCCAATCACGCCAGTCAGCACCATGAATTTCACTCAGGGCCTCAAAGCAGGCAAACCGATCCAAAGCGCTGCCCTGCTGCTGGCAAAATAGTTCGAAATCAACTTTGGCTGAGGTCTCAGCCTCCGGCTCAAAGTGCTGATACAATTCCTGCAAAAGATTGCCGTGCCTACGATAATGCTGCTGATAATCAATAACAGAGCCGGAAGAACCTGCGTTGCCTGCATTTTGCAAAACAGCCAGCGCGGTTGCACAATTTTGCATTCCCGGAATCTGATCTGCCGCAATATGCGCAGTATTCAAAAAACCGCGGTGAGACGGTGAGTATGGGCTGATCGTATCATGCTCTGCCCAGCCGATAGAGTGCACTGGGTTTATGCCAAGGAACGCAGCTCCCATATTGCCGACCGTAGCAGCGGTTACTGCCAGATCCCGAAAATCTCCCAATCCTCTCGTCTGGTTCGAATGAAGACCGTAAAGGGCAGTATTAAGGCCCCAAATGCGGGATTGCCCGGTTATGGTTTCAAGAGAGGGTGCCGCGCGCGGGGCCGCAATCACACGGACTTGCTCGCGAGCCGTATCTGACCCCACAAAAAGGGTGTGGATTCCGGAAACCAGCGACGGAAGCTGAAAGTCGGCACCAGCGCGACCTTCAAATGCACTGTCTTGTGCACCTTCAAGACACAGGCTCCATTCAACATTTTCTGGCAACGGGAAACGCGCACGTTCCCCTGCTAAAACAATCACTTCAATGGGGTAGTTGCGCGCTGCGCGCGCCTGTCTGATGTCTTTCAGTGCAGACTGGATCATCGCGCCATTATCAAGTTGCAGACCGTTTGCCCGCAAAAGAGCCAGCTTGGTCTCTTTGGCAGTGAATTGCTGTTGCCCACCAAGATCGACAAATTCCGGTAGAATTCCGAACAAAGTCGCCAATTCATTCAGGGCATCGTCAGCCGTCACCAGGTGCCCTCATTGGGTTTGGCAACGAGGGCGATAACAGATCGTCCTTCACAGGCAATGGTCCTATCCCTTGCCTGACAGTACGGAAATACATCAAGGGCTGCAGTATCGATGGCACAAACCCAATGCTGGCCCTCCGGTGTCTCCGGCAATGTAACTTCAGCAGGCACTTCTTCGCGATTGAAAATCAGCAACACGACATCGCCATCGCTTTCCGTGGGTGCAGCTTCTGCAGAGCATCGCAACGTCAGGCAGAATTGCGATAGTCCGGGGTCGCGCCATTGCAGCGGTGCACCATGAAAATTAGTCCACTCCACATCCGGATAGCCGTCCTTGGAACGAGTGGCACCATGCAGGAAACGACTTTGCCGCAAGCATTTATGGTCGCGACGAAACTGCGACAGCTCGCGGATGAAATCGAGCAATTCCGTGTCGGGATTGCTCCAGTTGATCCAACCAAGCGGATTGTCCTGACAATAGGCATTGTTGTTGCCCTGCTGAGAATTTCCGATCTCATCACCAGCCAAAAGCATGGGCGTGCCCTGTGACAAAAACAGGGTTGCCAGCATGTTTCTCTGTCGTTTGGCGCGCCGCTTGCGGATGGACTCATCATCCGTTTCGCCCTCGACACCACAATTGTCACTCAGATTTGCATGATGGCCATCTGCGCCATCCTCGCCATTGGCAAGATTATGCCGTTCATTGTAGCGGGTGACGTCGGCTAGCGTGAAGCCATCATGCGAGGTCACGAAATTCACCGAAGCCCACGCCCATCGTCCAACCATGTCAAAATCCCCGGCAG
>CAZOCA010000561.1:0-3099 GCA_964578105.1 uncultured Pararhizobium sp. | reverse complement strand
TGGTGATGCAGGGCGGGCGGATCGTCGAAGAAGGAACGGTGCGTCAGATATTCGAGGCCCCGCGCAATGACTATACACGTGCATTGCTGGCCGCCAGCCTGGACCCGGACCCCGCAGTTCAGGCGAAACGCCGTGCTGCCCGTCTTGAACTGGAGGCCTTGCGCCCATGAAAGCCGACATCATTTCTGCACTTGGGCCACAGGGTACTTTAATCAACATTGCGCGCGGAGGCGTGGTTGATGAAGACGCTGTGATTGCTGCGCTGAAGTCGGGCGATCTGGGTTCCGCAGGGCTGGATGTCTATTGGAACGAGCCGAATATCAACCCGGAGCTTTGGCAGTTGGTAAACGCCGTGCTTGATCCGCATCATGCTTCCGGCAGCATTGAAACCCGTGGGGCCATGGCACAATTGGTTGTCGATAATCTCGCCGCTTTTTTCCAGGGTCAGCCAGTCCTGACACCGGTCAACTGAGAAGCTGACGGAGAGTAAATTATGGCATCGTCACTCTGGTTTTTCCGCTGGCCGTTTCTGGTAACAGTTCTGGGGCTTATGCTGGCCACCTGGCTGGGGTGGCAAACCACCGGCACAGGAGAGGGCGCACTGACCTTCTTTCTGATTGGCGCTGTCCTGGCTGTGTTGGAGATATCGCTCAGTTTCGACAATGCCATCGTGAATGCGAACAAGCTGAAGGATATGTCGCCTGTTTGGCAGAAACGGTTTTTAACCTGGGGTATTCTGATTGCAGTCTTCGGGATGCGCATTGTCTTTCCCCTCGCCATTGTTGCAATCGCGGCCCAAATCGGGCCATTCGCAGCCATCCATTTGGCGGCTACGGAACCTGCCGAATATGCCCGCCTGATTGGAGAGGCGCATATGTCGATTTCTGCGTTCGGCGGCACATTCCTGATGATGGTCGGGCTCACCTACTTCATTGATGACAGCAAGGAAGTGGACTGGTTCTGCGCGCTGGAATGCCAATTGCGCAAATGCGCGGCGGTGCGCGGGCTGCAGGTGGGGCTTGTTCTTGCTCTGGTTATGGTTTTCGCCAGTTGCCTGTCAAAGGAAGACGGGACAACTTTCCTGTTTTCTGCCCTGTTGGGATTGCTGACATTTGTGGCGGTTGATCTGCTTGGCCACGTACTGGATGCTTCTCAGGGAGCGCGCGATGTAGCGCGCGTCGGCGGGTTGGGTGCGTTCATGTATCTTGAAGTACTTGATGCCAGCTTCAGCTTTGACGGCGTGATTGGCGCCTTCGCGTTGACGCAGAATCTGTTTCTGGTTGCCATCGGATTGGGGATCGGGGCGATGTATGTGCGCTCAATGACCATTATGCTGGTCGAGCGCGAGACACTGGCACAATTCCGGTATCTGGAGCACGGGGCGTTTTATTCGATACTGGCGCTATCAATGATCATGTTCGCACAATCATTGTTTCACATCTCGGAGTTTGTCACCGGCGCGCTGGGTGCAGGGTTGATTGGCGCATCGCTTTACGCCTCGATCCGCTACAAAAAGCACCTGATCAGCGGCTAATCAGTGGTCTGCCAAAGGGGGTGTTGAAAGAGTTTGCTCAGACGACGTTGAAATAGTCCGGGAACTGAGTGCGAAGCGCTTCGACGCGTGAGATTGATACGGTGTCTTTCAGGTGATCCCTGATGGCAGCAATCGCCTGATTTTCATCGCCGGATTCAATCCCGGCCAAGATATTGGCATGTCCCTCAAGAATGAGATCGAATTTCCCCTCTGGTGGTGGGCCAAGGCGCCTTATACGGCCCAGATGGCCTGATTTGGATTGCAGCAATTGGTGAAGTCCGCTTTGTCCCACGCCGTCGAAAAGCGTTTTGTGGAAGGCTTCATCAAAATCATAGAACATATCGACTTGTTCCACGTCATGAACGATCGCGTGCTTCATGCGCAGGATAGATTTGGCTTTGGAAAGCACTGATGGATCGCAATCATTGGCCAGGCGGCGAACCACTTCAGTTTCAACGGCAATCCGCAGAAAATATGCCTCAAACATCTGGTTTTCATCAATGCGCGTAACCAGCGTCCGCGACTGCGGGAAAATCTTTACCAATCCGTCCTGTTCCAGCCGCTGCAATGCTTCGCGCACGGGTGTCTGACTGACCTTATACCGGTCGGTCAGGTCGGCGCGGGAAAGCGTTGTATCCGGCGGCAAATGAAGATCAATGATCCTCTGCCGAAGGTCCAGATAAATCCGGGTCGCAGCTGAACCCCCAACTGATGCTGAAAAGGGGGAGCCCTGCATATCCAAGGTCGGGAAATTCATACCAATTCCTTTTGTTTGCCCCATACAGCAATCTCCCGAAACAAATCAACGTCAGACCGGTTTTTTGTTGTCTTTACTAAAGCACTAATATATTAGTGCTCTACGCGGTAGAAACACAATAGCAACTTATCACGATTTATTGCGACCCCTTTCGGAAAAACTCGATGGCACGAGAAACCTATCAAAATCTGCGGTCTGCGCGCTGGTTCGCACGAGAAGAATTATGCGACACGGCACACAGTGACAGGGCAGACAGCAACGGAACAAACTGGGTGAAGCGCAACATGACCAGATTATACGAAACACACATGTCTGGAACGTCTTACGGGGCCAGTGCCCTGCATGTGGCGCAAACCGACAAGGGCTGTGACTTCGATTGTCTCACTTCGGAAGCCGGGCATCCCGTGCCGGAGCTGGAGATCAATTGAGATCAGACCCAAACATCAGAAAGAAAAACGAGGACCGAAATGGCTGAAAATTTGTCTGACGAGACGAAAGAAAAACTGATGCACGTATCGGTCGCGACACTTGCAACGGCGCTCTATAAAAGAGGCCTGCGCAATCAGGTGATTCAGGAAGTACGCCCGGTAGCTCGCAAAGGCCGCAATATGGTCGGTCCAGCCTTTACCCTTCGATATATGCCAGCCCGCGAAGATCGCAACACACTGGCTGAATTTCGCAACCCGATGCATATGCAGCGCCAGGCTGTCGAGCAATGTCCGCCAGGTTCCGTGCTTGTAATGGATTGCCGCAAGGATGCCCGCGCTGCCTCGTCGGGGGATATTCTGATTAAGCGGCTGATGGTGCG
>CAZOCA010000560.1:0-3101 GCA_964578105.1 uncultured Pararhizobium sp. | reverse complement strand
CTTGTGTAGAGGCCGTTTCCCTGGCGCACGGGATGGTGGCATCGATGGGCCGTCCCTTCCCAGCTTGGCTCTTCGCCACCGGCAATCCATTGACCCGGCATCCACCAGCGACCAACTTCCTGCGGCTTTTCCGGATCAATGAGATCCAGAATCATGACGATGTTGCCCACATAGCCCTCAACGGTCGGTGACATGTAGAGGTAGCGCCCATCAAAATCATAGCGATGAACGCCCTTGCCTGCCGTCGTCCAACGCGAAATTTCACGTGGTCTGGTGGGGGTAGAGACGTCATAAATCACCACGCCACCGGCAAAATCATCGGGAACGGGCGAATTGTCGGCGTCATTTAATTCGTGATTCACAATCATAAGATTGTTCGCCACGCGCACTTTGTGAGAATGGGTCGCCGGCGCCATGCCGATTGAGGCCAGCTCTTTTGCGTTTTTCGGGTCTCTTACATCAATAATGGACGTACCATCAGGGGCGTTCACGTGGCCGATATAGGCAATCCCATCCACAACGACGACCTGTCCTCCACCGACACAATCAACGTAACCGACCTCTTTAATATTGTAGGCCTCTGGCATTTCACTTCCTTTCACGATGGTTCCCAACATTGGTCCATCCAAAACATCATGCGGATCGCTTATCCCACTGCCGCTGCTGAAGACCCTTGTGACGGGCGCTCAAACCGGGACCGCACAGGCGCCAATGCCCTGCGCTGGCCTCGCACTGGGCCTTGCACAAGGCCAAGCCTGTCAACGGTGGACACCGGCTTTCCAGTGTCGTCTTAAACTGCTGGCGACCTCCACCCGGTGTGCAAATCTGCGGCACACCTAAAAGTGGCCGTGAAATGCTGTTTCGGTCCAATAGTAATGACTCACAAGATTATAACGTGGAGTTATAATGCTTTGTGCAGGGGTGGGCGGCTTGGAGGTTGTTCAAATCGCCGTTTTGCGGGCATTTTACGCCCTGCTTTGCGGGAACCCCGCAAATGCATGCCTTCATCGGCATAGTTTTTCTGCCTTTTGGCGTAGCCAACAGGTTGCAGGCAGAGCCTGAGGGCAATCCGTTTGCTTATATATTCAGCTCCGTGAAGCCTGCTCATGCTCCTTCCGCAGAGCGAGCGCTGATTGACGTATCAGTTCGGACAGGCGCAACAATTGTGCCGCCAGCGGGCTGGTTTTGCGCCAGATCATGCCGATGGTTCGTGACGGTTGCGGCTCTTTAAAGCTTGCAACAGAAACAGATGCCGAGCGCGTTTCTACGGCCACCGCCATTTCAGGAAGCAGAGTAACGCCAAGGCCAACACCTACCATCTGAACCAGAGTTGAGAGAGAGCTGCCATCCAGCCCCTCCCAGGGACGGGCCGACGGCACACCACAGAAAGAAAGAGCCTGATCGCGAAAGCAATGGCCCTCCTCCAGAAGCAGCAATCGCATTTCATGCAATAATTCACTTTCCGGCACCGGCTTGTTCGAATCATTGCTGGAGCGAACGAGCATGAAGTTTTCTTCGAACAATGCGACTTCCGTGAAAGATGGCTCCGATACAGGCAATGCGACTATGGCCGTGTCTATGCGGCCATCGGACAGTTCTTGAATCAATTTGGGCGTCAGGGTCTCGCGCACATGAATGTCGAGGCCCTTGTACGCATCGTTCAGCTTGCCAATGATGGTTGGCAGTAAATAAGGCGCAATGGTCGGAATGATACCGATTCTCAATCGCCCGACCAGCCCGTCCTGAGACGCGCGGGCCAATTCGCCCAATTCATCGACCGAACGCAGTATATCCCGAACCCGCAACGCGAAGGCTTCTCCGAAATTTGTCAGCCGGATTTGCCGCGCGCCACGCTCTATCAGGGTTGTTCCCAGCTCATCTTCCAACTCTTTGATCTGCATAGACAATGCTGGCTGGGAGATGGCACAGGCGTCAGCTGCGCGACCAAAATGGGTGTGGCGGGCCAACGACTCAAAATAGCGAAGCTGCTTGAAAGTGATATTTGTCATAAGCTGTACTTATCTCTGCGATCAGAATATTCAACTTAAACTAATGAGTGGAATTTGCTAGAGTGTGGGCAGCGAGGGAAGGCTGTTCGGTTTTGCAGCCACCTGATGATGAAATTTCCACAAGGCTTGAGCCCAAAAGGAAAGTTCACTCAGGAGCCATTCAAGCAATCCAGCAATAATAGGAGACTGAAATGGACATAGATGCAGCGGACAATGTGGGCAAATGCCCGGTAATGGGTGCAGGCCACAGGCGCACTATCAGCGGCGCCAAATCAAACAAAGACTGGTGGCCAAACCAGTTGAACCTGAAGATGCTTCACCAGAATTCCTCCTTGTCAGATCCTATGGCTCCGGACTTCAACTATGCCGAGGAATTCAAGAAGCTTGATCTGGATGCATTGCAGAAAGACCTTCATGCGCTGATGACAGATTCCCAAGAATGGTGGCCTGCTGATTACGGCCATTACGGACCGTTCTTCGTTCGCATGGCCTGGCATAGTGCGGGAACTTACAGAACTGTAGATGGTCGCGGCGGCGCGACGTCTGGCTCACAACGGTTTGCACCACTGAACAGCTGGCCGGATAATGTGAATCTCGACAAGGCGCGCAGGCTTCTTTGGCCGATCAAGCAGAAATACGGCAACAAGATTTCATGGGCCGATCTGATGATTCTGGCCGGCAATTGCGCCCTGGATTCCATGAATTTCAAAACATTCGGATTTGCCGGTGGCCGCGAGGACATCTGGGAACCTGAAGAGGATATCTATTGGGGCCATGAAGATGTGTGGCTCGACGACAAGCGCTACACAGGTGATCGTGAGCTGGAAAACCCGCTTGCGGCCGTACAGATGGGTCTGATTTACGTTAATCCTGAAGGTCCGAACGGCACGCCTGATCCTTTGGCATCGGCCTATGATATTCGCGATACATTCGGCCGCATGGCGATGAATGATGAAGAAACTGTCGCGTTGATCGCTGGTGGCCATACGTTCGGTAAGGCTCATGGCGCGGGCGATGCTGCGCTGGTGGGTGTCGATCCAGAAGGTGGCGCTATTGAAGATCAGGGCCTTGGCTGGAAAAACGGTTTTGAAA
>CAZOCA010000559.1:0-3102 GCA_964578105.1 uncultured Pararhizobium sp. | reverse complement strand
GCCATATTGCGAACGGCTGGTCCGCCAACTTGCCTGGCAACGTCCGCTAGGAAGGACGTCTCGGAAGCTGCCATGATATCGGCCATTGTCGCACCAGCCCCAATGACAATTCGACCGCTTTCGCTACGAATTTCTCTTAGGCTGCGATCTCTCACCCGGATAATCCGCTGAAAACTCTGATCGCCATAATTGACACCGCGCATGATCAGCGTCCCGCCGCCAAGAAAACGACTTTCCGGCGTCATGGCACTGGCTGCCTGCGCCAAAGTGTCAAAGGTCTCAACTGTCAGCATGGTCTAGTCCCCAAGTCCCAAATGCGTGCGAATTGCGTTAAACCCGGTGGTGTAAATGCCGTCTCCGACCAGGGCCGCCATCTTGTCTTCCTCACCACTTTTGGTGTCGAATTTGCTTTCCCATTCCCAAAACGTCTGGTCACCATCGGTCACTGGAAACAGACGCACATGCGCCACATAGTTGAACAACGGAATGGGCGTATCCAGCAGGCAGTAGCTGAAGGCTTGTTCAATGTCAGACAGCGACAGCAATTGCTCACGCAGTTCCGAACCATCCTGCAGTCGGAAACGCCGCACGCAGCCCACCTGGTCACTGGCAATATTCCGCTCCACTTTGCTGGTCGCAACCGCCGGGTGCCAGCGGTCATGGCCGTTAAAATCGCGCAGCACATCCCACACCGCTTCAACCGGTGCTGACAGAACTGTACTGCGGATAACTTTGACCATGATCGCCTAACCCGTCCCGACCTATTTAAATTTCATGTCGGCAGGATCGAAAGTGGTGACCTGCACATACATCAGCCCATCATGGGTGACGTAGGCGTCAGCGCCCTTATAGGGCTCAGCCAGCCAGTCCGCTTCCACACGCCAGGAAACATTCACGGTATTTTCAACCGTCTTGACCTTTTCCGCGATGAAAGTTGCGCCCATGAAGCCACCGTCTTCACGCGGCGTGCAGAACCCGGCAAACACATCACCAATGGCGCGGCGACCTTCCACCCAGACACCATTTGGCAGAATGAACAGCACCTCTTCAGGGTACTGCGCCATCAGCCGATCCCAATCGCATTTATTGAGCGCGTCAATATGTTCGAATGTCACCGTCTCAGCATTGGGTTGCATGGCCAGCGGCGGCAATGGCTTGGGTTCCTGCGCAATTGCGAAGGACGAAGCACCTGCAAAGACAGCAGTTGTTATAAGCAGTTTCAAAAGTTTCATGACGTATCCTCCCGTCGTTTGAAAACCGACCCGTTTCATCAGGTTTCTAATTACCGAAATGCCGTTTCAGCGCGTCAAAACCGCCCTGAAAGACGTTGGTACCAACACCCGTCACCAAATCTGTTTCATTCGCCGGATCGCAGGAGAACTCCGCCGACCATTCACCAAAACAGCGCTCACCATCTGTGATGGGCGTCAGGCGTAAAGTTGAAATGTAATCCGTCAGTGGCATCGGACTGTCGAGGATCGCGTAGGTGTAGAACATGTCGTAATCAGACAGACCCAGAAGTTGCTCACGCAACGCATCGCCATTTTGGAGATGGAAACTGCGAATACAGCCCACCTTGTCCGAAGGCAGCGCATCTTCAATTCGGCTGTCACGAATACGTGGGTGCCACTTCGGCAACCCGTTGAAATCCCGGATATATTCCCAGACCTTTGCCGCCGGAGCATTGATGACAGAAGAGATGTAAACCCGAGCCATTATTTCTTGTCCCCGGATTTAGTCTCTTTGCCGTCCTTGCCATCATCCTTGCCCTTTTGAGCACGGTTGAGTTCGGCCTGCATCCGCGTCATGTCCGATGCCTCGCGGATCAGACCGCCCTGTTTGGAAATGTTTGCACCATCAATGCCGATATCCGACAACAGACTATCGATCATCGGCGCCTGAACCCGGTAGCGAAGGGCTGAATTGATCACCTCGTCGGTTGGGCTGCCGCCACCGCCGCCACCGCTTCCGCCACCAGACTCGCCGTCGCCATTACCCCAGCCAATACCGTTGGTGCCGGAACCACCCAACTGCATGATTTTGATCTCGTTGATCTTCTCAAGCGGTTTGACGGAGGCAGCCACAATGCCTTCGACATGCTCCAGCATCTTGCGTTTGAAGAGCGAGTGACGGGCTGCATCGGTGAGCACATTTTCAGCTTCATTGATGAGTTTCTGTGCTTCCGCCTCAACGGCAGAACGAATGCGCTCTGCTTCCGCTCCAATGCGTTTTTCTTCAGCCTGCTTTTCAGCCAGAACCACATCAACGGTTTTGCGTCTGGAAGCCTCCTCGGTCTCCTTGACTGTTTTGACCTTCTCGGCAGCCTGTGTTGCATGCGCTTTGGCTGCATCAGCCTCAGCTGCGGCTGCACTTTCATCCAACGACTTTTTGTAAAGTTCAATCGCCTTGTCCATGAGTGCCTGCTCAACAGCTTTCTCACGATTGATTTCAAGACGCCGGCGTTCGGTCTGATGGCCAATCCGGGCATCATCCAGCCCACGTTCAGAGGCAATGCGCGCACGCTCGACTTCTTCCTGTGAGGCAATTTCGGCTTCTCGCAAGACCTGAACCCGAGCAATTTCGATCTGCTCCAGAACCTTTTTGCGTTCCAGTTTTTTGGTATCCAGTTCCTGCTGCGCCAGGATTTTCTCGGCATCCACCGTTTTTTCCTTGGCAACACGCGCCGCCTCAATCGACTCATCTGCCGCTATCTGAGCGGCATCAAGAGCTTGGTTGCGGGCGATTTCCAGATTGCGGATATCTTCATCACGAGAGATTTTCTCTGATGTGGTTTCGCGTTCTTTCTCAATGCGAAGCTGATCGACCAGACGCCGGGAAGATATTTCGGCACTTTCGATAGCTTCGTTTTTCTCGATTTCACGAGACCGGATTTCAGCTTCCTTCTCAATCTCCGCAGCACGCGTATTGCGCTCTTCGGAAATACGGCGACTGCTAATATCCTGCTGGGCTGCTATGCTGGCAGCATCCACGGTCCGGTTTCGGGCAATCTCGCGTTCACGCAAATCCTGATCATAGGCAATGCGTTCTCCCGCAACCTTCTTCTCTTTGCCAATACGGGCCGCTTCCAGAGCCTCAGCCTTG
>CAZOCA010000558.1:0-3110 GCA_964578105.1 uncultured Pararhizobium sp. | reverse complement strand
ACGTCATTGCCCGGTTTTCTGACTGTTCCGAATTTTGAACGTTATGTGCTGTCTCGCGGTCGGGTTCCTGCTGCGTTGGTCGCCGATCTGGGTGGCCCGAATTTCCCCGAAGCAGGGTTTCCACCTGATGAGGATTTGGTCTGTGCTGACTTCCTGATCGATAATGGGCAATTAAAAGCAATTGCCGCGCCCGGCGCGTTCGACGGTGAACTGGCGGTGCTGCATCTGGATCAGGCCATGGTGCTGCCAGCCTTTACTGAGCTGCATACGCATCTGGACAAGGGGCATATCCAGCCCCGGCAGCCAAACCCGGATGGTTCATTCGACGGAGCGCTGGCAAGCGTGACCGCTGACAGAACGGCCAATTGGAGCGCGGAGGATGTGCGCGGCCGGATGGAGTTCAGCCTGCGCTGTGCCTATGCTCATGGCACGCGATCCATTCGGACACATCTGGATTCGGTCGCAGACCAGCACCGTATTTCCTGGCCTGTATTTGCCGAATTGCGCGCTGATTGGGCGGGGCGCATAGATCTCCAGGCTGCCTCGCTTGTGGGTATTGAAGCGCTGGCAGATGATGCGCAGCGCTGCGCTGTTCTGGAAAGCGTTCTGGCCGCAGGCGGTATTGCCGGTGCCGTTACCTATATGGTTCCGGAACTGGACGCGACGCTGGAGAATATGTTCCGTGACGCGATGGATGCGGGCATCGATCTGGATTTTCATGTGGATGAGACGCTTGATCCGGAAGCGCATTCCCTTGCGGTGATTGCTGAAAAGGCGATCGCTATGAATTATCAGGGGCGGATTACCTGCGGTCATTGCTGTTCCGTGTCCCGGCAACCGGAAGATGAGGTGGATCGGACGCTTGATCTTGTGGCGCAAGCCAATATCACCGTGGTCAGTCTGCCGATGTGTAACTTGTATCTGCAGGACCGGGTGTCAGCGGATGCCGCGCCGCGCACGCCTCGATACAGGGGCGTGACGCTGCTGCATGAAATGAAGGCGCGGGGTATTCCTGTGGCTGTCTCATCGGACAATACGCGTGATCCGTTTTATGCTTACGGCGATCTGGATGCGCTGGAAGTCTATCGGGAAGCGACGCGTATTGCGCATCTGGATCATCCCATTGGAGATTGGATTAAAATCATCACCGAAACACCCGCATCAACAATGGGTCTGCCGGGTGGGTTTGACATTGACGGGCCGGCTGATCTGGTGCTGGTGAAGGCGCGCAGCTTCAATGAATTATTGTCGCGTCCGCAGATGGACCGAGTGGTTCTGCGGCATGGGCAGGCCATTGAACGCGTGCTGCCGGAATATCGCGAATTGGACCCGTTGCTGTCCTGAGTTTCTATTTTTTCAAGGAGTATCGCACATGGATGTTGCCAGGCTGATAGCTGATCTGGCCCCGGTTAAATGCGAAGATAATGCGGCGATTGTCAAACAGAAGAGCCGCGATTTTTTCTGGTATTCACCGGTTCTGAAACGTCAATTGGATGATGTCACAGCGGATCTGATCGCTTCACCGGTCAACGAGGCTGAAGTTATCCATGTGTTGAAAACCTGCTTTGCCCATGATGTGCCGGTGACCCCGCGCGGCACGGGTACCGGCAATTACGGGCAGGCCATGCCCTTGTCGGGCGGTGTGCTGCTGGATTTGTCACGGTTCAACAAGGTCAAGCAGGTTTCCACCGGACGGTTTGTTGCAGAGCCGGGTGCTGTGATTGCCGAGATTGACAAGCAAGCCCGACAAAGCGGTCAGGAAGTGCGGATGCACCCCTCCACCTATGCGACGGCCTCTATTGGCGGGTTTATTGCTGGTGGGTCCGGCGGCGTTGGGTCGATCAATTTTGGTGGTCTTCGGGATCTGGGCAATGTCATCCGGCTGCGTGTGGTCACCATGGAGGCGGAGCCGCGCGTTTTGGAACTGGGCGGCGAAGATCTTCAGAAGGTCAGCCATGCCTATGGCACCAATGGTATTATCACCGAAGTGGAAATGCCGCTTGGACCGGCTTATGACTGGGTGGATGTGTTGGTGGGATTTGAGCCTGCCGGAGGCGATGCGTTTGACGGTTGGATGGAGGCTGTGCGCTTTGGCGATGATCTTGGCCTGCAGGATGGTATTCTGACCAAGAATATCGCGCCGATCCAGGCGCCCATTCCCGAGCAGTATTTTCTGCGCCACCGAAAATTCATCAAGAACGGCCAATCCGTTTGCGTCTGCATGGTGGCACCATTTGCAATGGATGCCTTTGCGACCTTTGTGGCGCGAGGACCGGGCAGCATTCTGTATCGCTCAGATACAGCATCTGATGAAGAGAAGAAGGGTCTGCCGCCTGCGTTTGAACTGGCCTGGAACCACACCACCCTGCGTGGTCTCAGGGTTGACCCAGGCATTACCTATCTTCAGGTGCTTTATCCCTTTCCAGACCAAATTGCCCGCGTGGAAGCGGTGTCAAAACGCTTTCCGGGAGAGGTTATCGGACATCTGGAATATGTCCGCTTTGATGGCCATGTCACCTGTTTTGGATTGCCAATCGTGAAGTTCTCCACCGAGGAGCGTCTTGATGAGATCATTCGTATTCACGAGGAAGAAGGTTGCCCGATCTTCAATCCGCATCGCTATACGCTTGAAGAAGGCGGTATGAAGCAAACCGATGCTGTGCAACTGGATTTCAAGCGCGAAGCAGATCCCAAAGGTCTTCTCAACCCTGGCAAAATGGTCGCCTGGGATAATCCGGATTTTGACTTTTCCAACCAGACCTATCTGTTTCCGGGGCTGGAGCGATAATATATGCGCGTTCTGGTCATCTATGCTCACCCGGTCGAAACCAGTTTTAATGCTGCCATGCATGAAATGGTGGTGGAGACACTGACAAAGGCCGGTCACGAGGTGGATGACTGTGATCTTTATGCTGAGGGGTTCGACGCGGTTTTATCGCGAGAAGAGCGCCTGAATTACCACGATACAGATATCAATCGACGGCCTGTTGCTGACTATGTGGATCGGCTGCTGAATGCGGACGCACTGGTTCTGGTGCATCCTGTTTGGAACTTTGGGCTCCCAGCTATTCTGAAAGGTTTCATGGACAGGGTTTTGCTGCCTGGTGTGT
>CAZOCA010000557.1:0-3111 GCA_964578105.1 uncultured Pararhizobium sp. | reverse complement strand
GGGCAGATTGTGCCGGTGGAGGCGCTTGCCAGCGTCACAGTGACGGCGGGCCCAACCGAAATCCGGCATCGTGAACGGCTCCGAACCGTCACGCTGGAGGTGCGGCCTTCCAATGAACTGCCGCTGGAAACAGCATTGAAAATTCTGGAAACCGACGTGGTCGCGGTGCTTGAACAGGGCGGTCTTCCGCCCGGTGTGCGCTTCACCCTGTCGGGAACGGCAGATCAGTTGACGCAGACCTGGAACGCGATCTCCATCAATCTGGTGATTGCGCTGCTGATTGTCTTCCTGGTCATGGCCGTGCTGTTTGAAAGCTTCATTCTGCCAATGGTCATCATGATTTCCGTGCCGGTGGCAGCAGCTGGCGGGGTTGGCGGATTGGCCGCATTGAACCTCATCCAGACCCAACCTCTGGATATGCTGACCTTGCTGGGGTTTGTCATTCTGGTGGGGATTGTGGTCAACAATGCCATCCTCATCGTGCACCAATCGCTGCATCATTTGCGGGAAGATGGCATGGCGCCGAAAGCGGCCATTACTGAGGCCACCAGAAACCGCATCCGCCCGATTTTCATGAGCACACTGACCAGCGTCTTCGGCATGTTGCCGCTGGTGCTGTTCCCGGGTGAAGGTTCAGAACTCTATCGCGGCCTTGGCTCTGTCGTGGTTGGTGGCTTGGCAACCTCTGCGTTGCTGACCCTGCTGACCGTGCCACCCTTGCTGGGTATTGTCCTGCGCAGTTTGCCCGCCATTGCAGATGAAACTCCGCCCTTGAAAGTCGATGGAGCGGGGAACGCCCCGCAGCCAGCGGAATAGAACAAACTTTAGAACGGCAATGCGGGAAGCGGGTATCAGCAGAAGTGGCTTGAAATTCTGCTTTTGAAGTAGCTTCCTGTTGGGCAAATGGGGAGAATCCCGGGCACGAACGCGGGTCCGAGTCGTTGTTTTTTTGACCGGAGCCGCTATGTCTTGGGGAAGGGCATACTCAAAAGAGATGACATCTCGTCATCCGAAAGGGTCCCGTTTGACCGTTTACCTTCATGGCCTCTCAACTGCACTTCCGCAATATTGCCTGAGCCAAAATGAGGTTCAGGAACGCGCCGCGATCATATTCGGCGGTAAATATCCGCAATTTGACCGCCTCTACAGGACTTTTGCCACAGCTGGCATTGATAAACGGTATTCTGTTGTGCCAATTGACTGGTTTTCCAAGGATCATGGCTGGTCGGAGAGAAATGCGGCATTCATGATCGGCGCAAAGGCAATGTTCATTGATGCCGCAAGGCGCGCATTGGCCGATGCGGGATGGACCGGATCGGATGTGGACTGTGTCATCACTGTTTCCTCGACGGGCATTGCGACGCCGACTTTGGAGGCTCAGGTATTCACCGAAATGGGCTTTCGTGATGATATCATGCGGGTTCCGCTGTTTGGCCTTGGCTGTGCAGGCGGTGTTTCCGGATTGTCAATTGCGCAAT
Organism: uncultured Pararhizobium sp.; assembly: GCA_964578105.1. Lineage (GTDB taxonomy): Bacteria > Pseudomonadota > Alphaproteobacteria > Rhizobiales. The sequence continues at coordinate 1,633 of CAZOCA010000557.1, read as the reverse complement.
CATTGGCGGTGGGCAAACCGGGTGCAAAAATCCTGCTTGTTGTGATCGAAACATGTTCGGTGTCATTTCGTGCCGACCGTTTGCAAAAAGCAGACATAATTGCGACGGCCCTTTTTGGCGATGGGGCGGCGGCGGCATGCGTGTGTTCAGATGCACCAATCCAGAAAAAGACCATCACTCTTGGTCCGGGACATCAGAAAATATGGCCTGATACACTGGGGATCATGGGGTGGGACGTGGATGAAAACGGATTTGGCGTTGTGTTTGACCGCTCCATTCCAACCTTTGTGACAGAAGAGTTCGCGGGAGCTACTGAGGGCGCATTGAAAGCTGCAAACCTGAACCACGCGCAGATCGATCGCTATGTCTGTCACCCTGGCGGCGCCAAGGTTGTGGATGCAATTGAAGGCGCGCTACATCTGAATCGGGGCAGTCTTGACGCAGAGCGCGCCACATTGCGCGTCACCGGGAACATGTCTGCACCAACGATTATGTTCGTATTGAAATTAGTTCTTGATGCAGGTAAGACGGGCCAGATGATGGCCTGCGCTTTGGGCCCCGGCTTTACAGCCTCTTTCTTGCCATTCCAAGTCAGCGCCGAGGCCGCATGATGCAGACTGCCACCATTCTGTTTTTGAGCTTTATCATCATTCAGCGGTTGAGTGAGCTTGTCATCGCCCGCCGTAACACAGCCCGTTTACTGGAACAGGGGGCCTATGAGATCGGCGCTGCGCATTACCCGGTTATGGTCGGGATGCACAGCGTGTGGATCGTCTGTCTCGTGGTCTTCGGCTATGATGAGGCCGTATCTTTTGGCTGGCTGGCCATCTTTGCCATATTGCAGGTGTTTCGGGTTTGGATTCTGGCCAGCCTTGGCAGCAGATGGACCACGCGAATCATCATCTCGCAGGAACCTCTCATTGTCCGTGGACCGTATAAATATTTGTCTCACCCAAACTATATATTGGTGGTTGCGGAGATCATCGTGACCCCCATGGTTCTGGGGCTGGTATGGGTTGCGCTGGTGTTTACGGTGCTGAACGCTGCAATGTTGTGGGTGCGCATTGGCGTAGAGCATAAGGCGTTGGCACCTTTTCGAAAGGTCTGAAATTGGCGTGGGGTATTGGTTTTGGCGCTGAATGGTTCGGCCTTGCAGCGCTGAAATTTCCCAAAACAGCAGCCCTTTGCATCCTTGCGCTGCTGGCTGCGATCGGCGCAAGTCTTCCGCGCTTGTCATTTGATGATGATATCCACCGCGTTTTTCTGTCCGACAGCCTTTTATCGCAAGCTCAGCGTGATTACGAAGCGAGGCAATCACCACCCGTCAGTACAATCCTGATCCACGTCACATCGTCAGACCCGTTCTCGGTCGATGATATGACGGCTTTGCGCGATCTGTCGCTTGATCTGGAATTTCTCGACGGCGTCAGCGCGGTCGGCGGAAACCGTAAACTGAAGGGAGAGGCGACCGCGACCGCTCCGTCTGGCGTGCCGCTGTTCGCGCCGGAAATCGGGGTGGGTTTTTCCGATGATCTTGCCACCTTCAAAGCGCTCGAAACCGGCCTGCCCATGTTTCTGAATGACGAACTGACCGCCGTGGTTTTCAGCGTTTCGGTTAATTCTGATCAAACCT
>CAZOCA010000556.1:0-3115 GCA_964578105.1 uncultured Pararhizobium sp. | reverse complement strand
TCACCGACAATGAAGACGGCACCTGGACCTTTGCGCCAACGGCCGATCTCAATGCCGATGATGTGCCGTTTGCCTTCACCGTCTCTGACGGCACCACAAGTGATGATGCAACAGCTGTGCTGGACATCACCGAAGTCAATGATGCGCCAACAGACATTCAATTCCTGACGACACAGACGATCACAACAGACAATTACGACACTGTTTCCGGCGTTACCGTTACAGCGCGAAACGTGAACTCTGACGGAAGTCTGACTTCTGAATCAGAAGACAATGTTTCTTACACAAGCACCGGTTTTGGTGCCAATGGCTCTGCAGGCGATGTTGCCAATCAGATTGAATATGACACTGAACACGAAGTATCCGAAGAATTGATTTTTGACTTCGATGCCGATCAGACCTCAGTGACGGTTGATGTCGACCGCTTGTATGGCTCTGAGGGCAATGGCGGTGAAGAGGGTACATGGACGGCCTATCGCGATGGTGTTGAAGTTGGAAGCGGTATTGTTGACAATGACTCTGGTGAATTGACTGCCACACTTGAAGTTACCGCCAATGATGGCGGCGGGTTCGACAGAATAGTCTTTGCTGCCTCGGAATTCCCGGGCGGACAGGAAGGCACCAACGGCTCGAGCGATTATTACGTAAATGCCGTCACCTTCCAGGGTGAGGAAACGCTGTCGATCAAGGAGAACAGCACATCCGGCACCGTCGCAACCCTGTCGGCAAGCGATGTCGACGACACGGAATTCTCGTATGAGTTCGTGGATGGAGCAGGAAATGTCATCACGGATTCAAATTTCATAATTGTTGGCAACGAAGTCCAAATTCGTGACGACGCGGATATCGATTATGAAGAAAATACGGTCTTCAACCTGAATGTCCGTGTAAGCGATGACAGTGGTGCCACCCATACAGAAACCCTCACAGTTGATGTGGTCGATGTATATGAAGCCGATATGCATTTTTCCGCAGATTCCTTTGACCGGAAGCCCAATGATGGTGATGTTGTTGTCACAGCGAGCTTTGACGCACATCCGGGTAGCTCATCTCATTCATTCTCCCTGACTGACAGTGAGTCTGGCTTATTCACAATTGATTCCTCGACAGGCGAAGTCTCGCTTACTCAGGATTTACCCTCAGGTGATTACTCGGCGACTATCACGATTAAAGCCAAGGATAACAATGGACGCGTGCATGAAGAGGATGTCACATTCACCTACGATGCGGGATCGGGCGGTACGAATATCACAACGGGATCTGGCACAGATGTAATCTACGGATACCGGGGGAATGACACGATTGATGGCGGCGCTGGAGACGATGTGATCTTCGGCGGAGAGGGCAATGATGTAATCACCGTCAACGAAGGAGCTGATGCTATCGACGGTGGCTCTGGATCGGATGTGCTGGACGTCGCGACTGATGAAGACATGGTGATCAATCTGGAAGAAGGAACTGTCAGCGGTGGCGATGCCGGAGGCACCACTGTGACCAGTATTGAAGAAGTCTGGGGGGGCTCTGGATCTGACACCATCATTGGTTCGGACTCCAGTGAAACCCTCTACGGATGGAATGGTGATGACAACATCACCGGTGGTGGTGGCGGCGACTACATAGATGGCGAAGACGGTAACGATGTGCTCACCGGTGGCCAGGGTGACGACAAGCTGGCTGGCGGTGATGGGGACGACATCTTCATCTACGAATCAGGCGATGGCAGCGACACAGTATCCGGTGGAGCAGGCTGGACTGACGCCATTGAACTGAGCGGCTTTGACAGCGGCTCCTACGGAACCGACTGGACAGTTACAATCACCAGCGGCGAAATTGAAGGACAGAATGGCGATAGTCTGGATCTGTCCGATGACGCAGCTGGAACAATCAACTTTGATGATGGCAGCCAGATCGACTTCGATCAGTTGGAACAGATCAACTGGTAAGAAAAAGGCGCCCGATTGTTCGGGCGCCTTTTCTATAACTTATTCCTTGTTAAATCAGACGGCCTGCATGGACTGTGCATGGGTGCGACCACGCCTTGCCAGCAATTTGTTCAGCGCTGACACATATGCTTTGGCAGAGGCCACCATGGTGTCAGTCTCTGCTCCGCGTCCTGTCACCATGATCTCATCATTCTCCAGACGTACGGAAACCTCAGCCTGGGCGTCGGTCCCTTCCGTCACTGCGCTTACCTGATAGAGCTGCAGCTTGGCTTCATGGGGCACGATCATGTGAATGGCATTGAAGGTTGCATCCACTGGCCCGTCACCAGTGGCTTCCTTGGTGATGTGTTGACCCGCAACATCCAGCGTCAGGGTGGCCTTTTGAGGGCCGCCTGTGCCTGCGATGACCGTCAGAGCGACGACGCGAATTTTCTCGCCGGCAATGGTGGCTTCATCACTGACCAGTGCTTCAATGTCTTCATCATAGACATGCTTCTTCTTGTCGGCCAAAGTCTTGAAACGGTTGAACGCATCCTGAAACGCGTTGTCGCCCAGATCAAAACCCAGTTCCAACAGCTTTTCCTTGAACGCATGGCGACCGGAATGCTTGCCCATAACCAGCGAAGTTTCCTTCACGCCAACATCTTCGGGACGCATGATTTCATAGGTCTCAGCATTTTTCAGCATCCCATCCTGATGGATGCCGGATTCATGGGCAAATGCATTTGCGCCCACAATCGCCTTGTTGAATTGAACCGAGAAGCCGGAAACGGTGGACACCATTTTGGAGGTGCGCAACAGGGCCGTCGTGTCTATGCCGGTGCGATAAGGCAGAACATCACCACGGGTGCGGATGGCCATGACAATTTCTTCCAAAGCCGCATTGCCTGCGCGTTCGCCCAGCCCGTTAATGGTGCATTCGACCTGACGGGCGCCTGCCCGCACGCCGGCGATCGAGTTTGAGACCGCACAACCCAAATCATCATGACAATGGGTGGAAAAGATCGCCTTGTCCGCATTGGGAACCCGGTTCATCAGAACAGCGATCATGTTGTAATATTCATCGCCCACCATGTAGCCGACTGTATCTGGAATGTTGATGGTTGTGGCACCGGCATTGATGGCCGTTTCGACCGTCTTGCACAGATAATCGATCGGTGTGCGGGTCGCAT
>CAZOCA010000555.1:0-3118 GCA_964578105.1 uncultured Pararhizobium sp. | reverse complement strand
GTATCGGAAAACCGATCAAAAAACTGATCAAGGAGTGGCGCATGTTCAGGTGATTTTCCATGTATGGCAGCAACGGCTTCCAGGCGACACCGGCCACGGTCCTGCTCCAGATTCCAGTCGTAAAAGCCGATCTCAGCAAAAAGCTGGTCAATCGTGGCATCATCTGGAAAAGACTCGCGGAACGCCGCATGTGGATCCCAGGCAATCAAGACATTGCCGATGTCGAAAACGATATTCTTCACACAAATCTCCATTTGGCCGGTGTTCTGGTTTGATTTCGATACAGACCGCCAGCCTCCAAGTCGAGCGCTTGTTGTCGGAATTTGGATTGCGGAGAATTGTTGGCAGTGGCTTTTACCAGTGGGTTGATCGCCCTTTATTCACCGCGTCCGATAGGCCTTCAGAAATGTCTGGACGGCGGCTTCTGCGCTTTGGTCGATGTCCGCTTGCGTGAAATCGGTGCGGATGCCGAAGATGGCGACGTGGAAGAAATCGGCTTTGATCAGTTCCTGAAACTGGCGCGCGGCCAAAGGCACATCGTCTATGGCGAGTTCACCGGAATCGATGTGTTTCTGCAGGATTTTGGCCATCAGAGCTTCGCCCGTCTGGGGCCCTGATTCATAGAAGGTGCGCCCGATTTCCGGGAAGCGGGTGGTTTCGGCGATGGTCAGTCGAAACAGATTGGCCAGTCTCGGAGATGTAAAGGTCTGACCGATGGTTCTGGCGATGGCGCGCAGATCATCTTCCAACCTTCCATCCACCTCACTCAGTTCAGCAATTCTGCCGCTATAGAATTCGCATTGGCGCTGAATGACGGCCTTGAACAGTTCCTGCTTGTTGGCAAAATATTTGTAGAGCGTGGCTTTTGAAACGTCAGCGGCTTCGGCAATCATGTCGACGCTCGCGCCTTCAAATCCGTGCTGATCAAAAATTTCGGCGGCCCCTTCCATGATCTGAAGGGCTTTTTTCTGGGCTCTGGGTGTGCCGGTGTTCAACAAAAGTGCGCTCCTTAATGAAATGAACCGTTTAGTTCAATTTTTCGTTGACTTCAAGCGTGTTGCGGATTATATCACAAAATGAACTGAACAGTTTAGTTTATTATGGAGTGGATGTGATGTCAGATGCACGACAAGTCAATGTCCTGAACACAGAGTTGCGGCTGCCGGAATTGCTTTTTGCCACCGGATATATCGGGCATCTTGGGCAAAGCGGGCTTGCCGGATCGGTTCTGAGTTCCAGCCCTGCGGGGGTGGCCAATGTGGCCAGTACAGGGTGGATGAACGCCAGAACCCGGCAGGCCAACGCTTCAGACCCGAAACATCCTTTGCGTGGCATCATTGATGATGCAGCCGCCCATGCACCCTTTGAGGGGCTGGAAATATGGTTCAGCCTGGCTGTGCTGGTGTTTACCGTAGTCGGTGCCGTTGTGGCCTATCTGATGTGGGTCAGCGGTCCGGGCTTTCTGATTGTGTTTGTGCTGCTGCTGTTTGCCAGTGCGCCGTTTTACCTGAAAGGCCTTGAAGTTCTGGCCGGAATTGAGCGGGATGGGGAGACTTGAAATGGCTATTTCGCAATCGCTCGCCCAAACCAGAACACTTGGCGCACCGATCCATGGCACCGGAGCATCTGAAGCTGTCTCTGCGCGCGAACAGGCGGCTGCCACAGGGTTTTTCGCATCACCTGAAGGGGGCATGATCCAGTTCAAAAACTATATGATCGACCTCAGTCAGCGAAAATCTGCCGGTTTGAATTTTGGCCGCTTGTCGAATGGCAAAAACTCGCTTGATATTGAAGTCCGGTAAGGCATGTTCAGATTCTGGCAAATCGGCTGTACTTGCCACTGCCATAAGAGGTGGCACCCAGGTTCGCGGACAGCTGTTATCCGCGCCTCTTTCTAGGGTCAGACCCTAAACTGAGCGTTGAAAAACTCGGATTTTTCTCTCACCCGGAGCAAATTGTGGAAGGTGGCGCAGCGTAGCTGTGTACTGATAGCAAAGAGCCCGCTATGGGATAGCGGGCTCTCAAGTGTGTCTTTGGTCTGCTCCTATTTGATGAAGAGCATTTCCTGATAGGTTGGCAATGGCCACAAATCATCGGCGACCATGGCTTCCAAAGCGTCGACATAGCCCCGGACTTCCAGCATTTTCGGCAACACATCATCCTTGATCATGAAGCAATGTGCGGCCACGCTTTCCGCATCATGCTCGCTGGCTTTGAGAGCTTCCAGTTCGGCCACTGAATCCTGCAAATTCTTGATCAGGTCTGTGACTTTGGAAATTGTGTCGTGGTCGGTCTCAACGCCAATGGCCTTCAGGCTGGCCAGACTTGAGGCCAGTTGGCCCTGGTAGCGAACAGCTGCCGGGAACACCATTGTCTTGGCCATTTCCACAACCAGATTGGACTCCACATTGACGGCCGAGATGTATTGCTCTGAATAGACCTCATAACGGGAGTCCAGCTCGCGCTCGGACAGAACGTCATATTTGTCGAACAGATCAATGTAAGTCTGTTCTTTGAGAACGCCCAGCGCATCCGGTGTTGTGACAAGATTTGGCAGACCGCGCCTGGCCGCTTCCGTCTGCCACTCATCTGCGTAGCCATCGCCATTGAAGACAACGTTTGAACAGTCTGCCCAGACCATTTTGACGTAGCTGGCAACGGCGGCGCCCAGTTTCTCGGTGTTGGATGTGTCGGCGGCTTCCAGCAATGTGGCCGCTTCATCCAACGCTTCGGCCATGATGGTGTTCATGGCAACCATTGGACCGGCGATCGACTGGTTGGAGCCAACAGCGCGGAATTCAAACCGGTTGCCGGTAAAGGCCATCGGGCTGGTGCGGTTACGGTCACCGGAATCCTTTGGAATGGATGGCAGGACATCAACACCCAGGTTCAGCGGAACCCGTTTGGAGGTAATCGGGCTGCCATTGACGATGGATTCCATGACTTCGTTCAGTTCCGTGCCAAGGAAGACCGACAGAATGGCAGGCGGTGCTTCATTGGCGCCGAGGCGATGGTCGTTTGAGGCTGAGGCAACAACGGAGCGCAGCAGTTTTGCGTGTTTGTAAACGGCTGAGATCATGGCTGCACAGAACACAACAAACTGTGCGTTTTCTGCAGG
>CAZOCA010000554.1:0-3122 GCA_964578105.1 uncultured Pararhizobium sp. | reverse complement strand
GCACCAGCTTGTCGGCCTTGTTTCCAAATCCGATGAAAGCGTGCTTACAGGCAGCCATCTGGTGCGAAACCCCGAATTGAAAACACCCTGTTTGAGTTTGGGGCATGTGACCTCAGCGACTTACAGCCCTGCGCTTGAAAAATATGTGGCTTTGGCGCTGCTGGAGAATGGCCGTGAACTGATTGGCAAAGACCTTTACGCAACATTTCCATTGAAGGGGATTCATGTTGCAGTGGAAATTGTGGACCCCTGCTTCTTCGATAAGGATGGGGAGCGCATGCATGGATAATGTCTTGAAAGACCTACAGGCCTGTCCGCTGGACCGTGTCTGGGTGCCGGGACATTTTGGTGCTCCGCTTACGAGAGAGACAACCGGCATCACGCTTGAACGCACCACACCAATGTCTCTGGTTCAGCTTTCGCTGTTTCCGGGCCAGGAAAAGAAGGCGCTGACCGCACTGAAGAAGCAAGGTATCAAAGCATTTCCTGAAGCCGGACATTCTGATCTGACAACAAAACTGTTGATCTATTCACTTGGCGCCGGACGTTATCTGCTGGAAAGCGCTGCAACGGATCTGCATGGCGCTCTGGCAAGGGCAATTCCTGCAGAAATAGGCTCGGTAACGGATTTATCCAGCGCGCGAACGGTTCTAACTGTCAGCGGCCGTGATGTTACGACTGTGCTGGCAAAAGGAATCGCGATTGATTTTCACGCGCAAAGCTTTCCGGTTGGAAAAGTCGCGCAGACAAGCGTTCACCAGATGCCAATCATGCTGATCAGATTGGAAACCAACCTGTTTCGCCTGTTTGCCTTCAGCACCTATGCGGAAAGTACCCTGCACTGGCTCGAAAGCGCCTGCCGGGATCATGGTTTTGAGCGTATATAGTCTCGGTCTATTTGGCTTTTGAAGCCTTTTCCTTGGCGGCACGCAATTCGTTTTTCAATTTTGCGCCTCTGCCATCCTTATTGGTCTGCCGCGCCCTGCCGAAGGCCAAAGCATCAGAGGGAACATTCTCAGTGATCACAGACCCTGTTGCCACATAAGCGTTTGAACCTATTTCCAGCGGTGCCACCAACAGGCTGCCAGAGCCGATAAAGCTGTCCGCGCCAATTGTGGTTCGATGCGTGCCAAACCCATCGTAATTGCAAGTCACTGTGCCGGCACCTACATTAACCCCCGATGCAATATGAGCGTCACCAATATAGCTCAGGTGATTGATTTTACTTCCCTTTTCGATGATTGCACCTTTGATCTCAACAAAGTTTCCGACTTTGGTTTTTGTGCCCAATTCGGTGCCGGGGCGCAGCCGGGCAAAAGGTCCGATGATGGCGTCTTCGCCAATGACAGCACCTTCCAGATGCGAGAAAGCCTTTATGACTGCACCGCTTTTGACAGTGACATTTGGTCCGAACACAACATTCGGCTCTATCGTCACATCCGCTTCCAGCTCTGTATCATGGCAAAAATGCACGGTTTCCGGAGCTAACAAAGTGACACCGTTCGCCATTGCCTGTTGGCGCATACGCTGTTGGAAGATGGCTTCTACTGCCGCCAGTTGCGCGCGGCTATTGATGCCTGCTGCATCTGCTGCATCACCCTTGACCACCCTGACAGAGAGACCTTGAGCGTGCGCAAGTTCAACACAATCGGTAAGATAATACTCACCTTGGGCATTGTCATTTGTCAGTTGACTCAGCAGCTTGCTTAAAATGCCTGGAGCAAATCCCATGGCCCCGGCGTTACACAGCCCAATCTTGCGCTCTATGTCCGAGGCGTCTTTTTCTTCGCGGATTGCAGTTAATTGCCCGTCTTTAACAAGCAAACGTCCATAACCGGTTGGATTGTCTGGTTCAAACCCCTGAACGACTAAATCCGCCTCGCCGTCCAGAAGCGATTTGATCTGATCGAGTGTCTGCGGTCGAATGAGTGGCGTATCTCCAAACAACACAATGTTGGAGTTTTTGCCATCCGCTAAAAATTTGGAGGCAGCCATCGTGGCATGTCCTGTGCCGAGACGCTCTGCCTGCACAAAGATGTCTATGGGCGCCGGGTGTTCTTTTAGAAAGTCTTCTACCGCCGGAACATTCGGTCCGATTACGACAGCTGTGCTTTCTGCACCAAATGCCTTTGTAGATCTCAAAACGTGTTCCAGCATTGGCAAGCCACCAACTGAATGCAGCACTTTTGGAGTAGTCGATTTCATCCGCGTGCCTTCGCCAGCAGCGAGTATAATAATATCAACATTCGACACGCTTTTTCTCCGATTCCCCAACCTGATTTTCCAGCGTTGGTTAGCATTGAATTCCCCAGAAAGCGAGAAACCAGCCAGTCCGTATGCTTAACAAAATCTAAAGAATTGTTTCAGTACTGTGTGTGTCTGAAACAGACTATTGCCCAAGGACGAAAGCGTGTCGAAAGCCACTTGGTTTCAAATTACCCTCCTCGCAGTATGGGGCGTATCCGCTGTTGCCGCGCTTTCCGGCTCGTTTTGGCTTGCGCGCTCTGATTGGGTTGAAGCGTATAGAGCCGACGCAGATGCAATGCGCGTTCAACAATCCGCCTTTGAAAACCCGGTAGAGGCTGCTCTGCTTCAGGAAGAACTGCTGGTGCTGAGAGAGGCTGTTACGCGTCTCGACAGGCAAAACCGCATTTTAATGTCTCGGCTTGAATCCGTTGAAGATGAAGCTGGGGAATTTACCGCTGCGATTCCAAGCAGTCCAAACCCACAAGGATTTGTGGTTGGCGTGCCTGGTTCACAACAAATGCCAGCAACTTTGAATAACACTCTGATACAAAAGAAAGAAATGAATTCCAAAGACCGCGTTTTCACTAGGATTGATCCCTATCCACTGAAAATGCAAGGTACGGGTCGTGCACCTACGGATGCTGAAATTTCCAAGGCTCTGAAAGCGCAGTAACTCCGCTCGTTTTTCGACGTGGTGACACAAGGCTCCGGACCGCAGAATTAGATTTTTTTTGCAATTGCCAGTGCGGCATATCTGCTTTAGCAAGCCTGAATGACCGCTAATTCCCCGACAATCGAATCTGACAGCAAGGACAAGAAAAAGGCCTATTTGATTCTTATTTTCATGCCTTTGTTCTTTGGATCCAACATTATCA
>CAZOCA010000553.1:0-3125 GCA_964578105.1 uncultured Pararhizobium sp. | reverse complement strand
CTAAATTCTGCAAAAGCCCCGGTCATTGGCCGGGGCTTTTTGTTGATTCAGTCAATTTCTCATGATGATATGCCAGCAACACAGGAGTGCTCATGCCCGAATCCCTTTCCGCAAAATGCGCTTGCGGCGCTGTAACTGCCAACCTGACCGGACCGTTCCGTGATGCGATGGGCTGCCATTGTGAGACCTGCCGTCGTCAGTCCGGGCACTATGTGGCTGCAACGCAGATAGATGCGGATGGTCTTCAATTGCTGACATCTGATCGGCTGAAATGGTGGGACGCGAGCGAAACCGCAAAGCGTGGATTTTGCAGTGAATGTGGATCGCTGATGTTCTGGCGGGAAGATGGTTCCGATAGAATGTCGGTTTTCATGGGATGCATTGATGCGCCAACCGGAATCAAGCTGACCACACACATCTTCCTTGAGGAAAAGGGTGATTATTATGATGTATAGAAAATCCAATTCGCGTCAATTGTTCGGTTTTTTAAAACAGTAGGTTTCTCAAACAAGTGTGGTTTAGCGCTGCTGTCGCGCATAAGTGTAAGATCAACACACGAAAGCGGATGCCATGACTATTGTTGATCAACCTTCTTTGTTTGTCTCGCACGGGGCGCCTGATCTGGTGCTCAAGGAAACCGAGGCACACAGGTTTCTCAAACAATGGGGCCAGTCAGCCAATCCACCAAAAGCCATTTTGATCATCTCTGCTCACTTTGAAACGGAGCAGCCAACCTTTTCACTCGGCGATGCACCGGACATGATTTACGATTTCGGTGGCTTTGATCCAAAATTGAAAACACTTGTCTATCCTGCCCCAGGCAGTGATTCCCTGGCCTATCGGGCAGGTGATCTGCTCGGGCAGGCCGGTTTTCAGGCCTCCTATAGGAGGCGTGGTTTTGATCATGGCACCTGGGTCCCATTGATGTTGCTCTATCCGGATGCCACCATTTCAATTGTGCAATTATCCGTTCAGCCGGATGAAAGTCCTGAACATCACTTTCGGTTGGGGCAGGCGCTGCAACCATTGCGCAAAGAAGGTGTCCTGATCATTGGATCTGGTTCGTTCACGCATAATTTGTCTGCGGTTTTTGGCAGGAATGGACTTGCAGATCGCAAGGCCAGTGCGCCCGCCTGGGTCACGGAGTTTGCAGACTGGATGGATGAGCGTCTGACGCGCGGCAACATCGATGATTTGCTGAGCTACCGGACAAAGGCACCCCATGCGAAACAAAACCATCCGACGGATGAACATCTGCTGCCTCTATACGTCGCACTGGGGGCAGCCGGCGGCGATATGGTTGGTGAAAGGGTACATCGATCCCATGAATTCGGGGCGCTCATGATGGACGCCTATGCCTTCGGAAACAGCAGTGCCGCACAGGTTCAAGCGAAGAGTGGCTGAACTGGGATAGACGCCGCGCAATTCCCACGCTAAATGACTGTTTATGAACAATGATACACCCTCTGAACTAAAAATAGCGCTTGCTCAGCTGAACCCAGTGCTGGGCGATATCTCCGGTAATCTGGCGCTGGCCAGAGAGGCGCGGAAACGCGCGGCTGAACAGGGCGCAGATTTGCTGTTGCTGACCGAACTGTTCATTTGTGGCTATCCGCCGGAAGACCTCGTCAAGAAACCCACCTTTATTCAGGCCTGCAAACGGGCCGTAGAAGAGTTTTCTGAAGACACGAAGGATGGCGGGCCGGGTGTGGTAATCGGCACGCCATGGCAGGAAAACGACGAGCTATATAATGCAATCGCGCTGTTGGATGAGGGCGAAATCAAAGGGCTGCGGTACAAGGTAGATCTGCCGAATTACGGCACATTTGACGAAAAGCGCTTATTTTCGACCGGTCCGATGCCGGGGCCAATTTCGTTCCGGGGTGTCAGGCTCGGCATTCCAATCTGTGAAGATGCCTGGAATGACGAGGTTTGCGAATGCCTGATGGAAACAGGGGCAGAGATGTTGCTGGTTCCAAATGGATCGCCGTACTGGGAAAACAAGGCCGACCTGCGTCAGCAAGTGCTTGTTCAAAGGATCGTTGAGACCGATCTTCCGGTTATCTACTCCAATCAAATGGGCGGACAGGACGAACTGGTCTTTGATGGCGGGTCATTTGTATTGGCAGCAGACCGCACGCTGGCCTTGCAGATGCCTCAGTTTGAAGAAGCAATCACGACGGTTACTATGGACGCGGCGGAAGATGAAACCGGCCAGCGTATCTGGAAACCTCAAAGGGGCGAACTTGCAACTTTGCCAGATTTACAGGAAGCCCATTGGCAAGCCTGCGTTCTGGGTCTGAGGGACTATGTTAACAAGAACGGCTTCAAAAGCGTGGTTCTGGGCTTGTCAGGCGGCGTGGATTCGGCAGCCTGCGCTGCCATAGCTGTGGATGCCCTTGGAGCGGACCGGGTGCATTGCCTGATGCTGCCTTACCGATTTACGTCCGAGGAAAGTCTGGCTGATGCCAAGGCCTGTGCAGATGCACTGGGTGTCCGCTATGATATCGTATCAATTTTCGAACCGGTCGAGGGGTTTCACTCCGCTCTTGGAACCTTGTTTGAAGGCACGGAACCGGGTGTTGCCGAGGAAAATATTCAATCGCGTGTACGCGGTGCGCTGTTGATGGCCGTATCCAACAAATTTGGTCCCATGCTGGTGACAACTGGCAATAAATCCGAAGTGTCTGTTGGCTACGCAACGCTTTATGGCGATATGAATGGCGGTTTCAATCCAATCAAGGATTTGTACAAAATTCAGGTGTATGATTTGTGCGCCTGGCGTAACAATCATCAGCCAAAGAACGTGTTGGGCCCCAACGGCGAAGTTATCCCGGTCAATATTCTGACAAAAGCACCCACCGCAGAGCTGCGCGATAACCAGACGGATCAGGATTCGCTGCCGCCATATGAAGTTCTGGATGATATTCTGGAATGTCTCGTTGAGGAAGAAATGAGCATTGCGGAAATTGTTGAACGGGGGCATGATCGCAAGACGGTCGAACGGATCGAACACCTGCTTTACATTGCTGAGTACAAACGCCGACAGACTGCCCCTGGCGTCAAACTCACCAGAAAGAATTTTGGGCGCGATCGCCGTTATCCCATTACAAATCGCTTTAGAG
>CAZOCA010000552.1:0-3164 GCA_964578105.1 uncultured Pararhizobium sp. | reverse complement strand
AAACCATCCAGCACACCGTCTTCCAGCATGGCAGCTCCAGCTTTCAATGACCGTGCCAAAACGTCAATGCCGCCAATATGTGAGACGATCAAATCTGCTGGCTCGGTCGATTGACGACGCAGTTTGCTGTCAAAATTGAACCCACCTGATGTGAGGCCGCCACCTTTCAGAATGTAGTACAGCGCCAAAGCCATTTCCGGCACATTGTTGGGGAACTGATCAGTATCCCAACCGGACTGATAATCGTTGCGGTTGGCGTCGACGGAGCCAAAAATTCCCAGAGCCATTGCCGTGCAGATTTCATGCTCAAAGGAGTGATTGGCCAGAACAGCATGACCGACTTCAATATTGACCTTCACTTCATTTTCCAGGCCGTGCGCTTTCAACAAGCCATAAACGGTAGCCACATCGTAGTCATATTGATGTTTTGTGGGTTCCTGAGGTTTCGGCTCGATGAGAATGGTGCCTTTGAAACCGATTTTGTGTTTGTAATCAACGACCATGCTCAAGAAGCGGCCAAGTTGATTCAACTCGCGTTTCATATCGGTGTTGAGCACTGTCTCGTAGCCTTCACGGCCACCCCAAAGAACATAGTTCTCACCACCAAGCTGATGGGTCACATCCATCGCATGTTTTACCTGAGCAGCTGCATAGCCAAAGACAGCCGGATCGGGATTGGTTGCACCGCCGGACATGAAGCGCTTGTGGGAAAACAGGTTTGCTGTGCCCCAAAGCAGCCGTGTTTTCGACGTCTCCATTTTGGCAGCAAAAATGTCTGCGATCTCGCTGACATTGCGGTTGCTTTCCGCCAGCGTGTCACCTTCTGGCGCAATGTCGCGATCATGAAAACAAAAGAACGGTGCGTCGAGAATATCGAACATCTCGAAGGCCACGTCAGCCTTCAGGCGCGCGCCTTCCATGGTTTCTCCAAACCATGGGCGATCGAGGGTCTGTCCGCCAAAGGGATCGCTGCCGGGCCAGCAGAAGCTATGCCAATAGGCAATTGCCACCCGCAGATGATCTTCCATGGACTTGCCCATAACAATCTCAGTGGGATTGTAATGGCGATACGCAAACTCATTGTTGCTGTCAGGGCCTTCATATTTGATTGTCGGGATGTCGCCGAAAAATCCGGTGCTCATGTGTTTTTCCTCACCCTTATATTAGTGGTTTCAGCGCTGGATAGAGCGCCTGATAGGTTTGATATTTTTCCTGATAAGCAGCGGTCAGCTTCGCATTTGGCGAAATGCTTTCGACAATGCGCGGCTGGCTGCAAATTTCTGCGGGGTTTGCGCCCGTTGCTGCAGTCAGGCCAAGACGCGCAGCGCCAAAACCACCGCCAAAATCGCCAGCTTCGGGCAAATGCAGTTCAATGTTCATTGCGGTTGCCAGAATATCCAACAACACTTTGCTGCGTGCACCGCCGCCCGCAACCAATGCACTGTCGATTTTGGAGCCGGCAGCCGACAGGACGCGCAGACTGTCACAGAAGGCAAAGGCTATGCCTTCCAGAACCATCTGTGTCAGGACTGCTTTGTCAGTGCTGTGATCAATACCAATAAATGCACCGCGCGCAGATGCATCATTATGCGGTGTTCGCTCACCAGACAGATAAGGCAGAAACAGCCCGCGTGCAGGCCCGTTCAAAGGCCCCTCCAGAGCGGCAGTCAGTTCAGGTGCTGATGTGCCCGTTGTGTTCGACAACCAGGTCAAGCTGTCCATGGCTGACAGGATGACACCCATTTGATGCCATGTATCCGGTATTGCATGGCAAAATGCGTGAACCGCGCCATCGGTGTTGGGAGAGAAGCGGTCATTGCAGATAAACAACACACCGGATGTGCCCAACGAGACAAAGGCCGAGCCCGGCACAACCGTGCCAAGGCCGCATGCTGAGGCGGCATTGTCACCACCGCCACCTGCGACAGCGATGTTTCCGCTCAAGCCCCACTCAACGCATAAATCGCCGCGCAAATTGCCTGATGTCGCGCTGCCTTCAACCAGGTCCGGCATATGGTCCATCGACAGGCCAGTGGCCTCCAACAATTCTGGCGGCCATTTACGCCCAGCAACGTCGAGCCACATCGTGCCAGCGGCATCTGACATATCTGAGGCAAACTCTCCGGTCAGCCAAAGCCGCACATAATCCTTCGGCAAAAGCACTTTATGCGTTGCTTCGAATATCTCCGGCTCGTGCTTTGCAACCCAGGCCAGTTTCGGCGCGGTAAATCCGGCCATGACGATGTTTCCGGCAATGCCACGGAAATCCGCCTTAGCCTCCAACTCGGTACATTCTTTTGCTGACCGCCCATCATTCCACAAAATACAGGGACGCAAAGGCTTGTGGTCTTTCCCAAGCAGTGTTGCACCATGCATGTGACCTGATAGTCCAATGCCCTGCAAACGCGACAGTGCTTCAGGTTGGGCCGCCTTGACCAGTGCCATCGCCTGCCGGGTTGCGGAAATCCAGCTTTCCGGGTCCTGCTCTGACCAACCGGGCTGAGGGCGGGTTACATCCATGGAAGCGCTTTCGCTTGCCAGGATGGTCTGGTCTGCATCTATCAGTACGGCTTTCACCGCCGATGTTCCGATATCCAGACCAAGGAAAGTTGGTGTGCTCACAGTCCCCCCAATTATCTATTGCGTTGATGTGCCATTCGGCGATTGCAGCGTGTTTGACTGTCTTATGAATTGAGGACGACCGTATTGGGGCAACGGTCCAATATCAATTGCAATCAGTATCATCGTCTTGATGGTTTTCCATCAGACATCACCTAAAATCAGATCAGACGGGGTCAATCAGAATGACGCGCAAATCATTGACATTCGTCAGTGTCGGCCCGGTCATGACCAACCGGTTTATGGCCTCAAAGAAGCTGTAACTGTCAAAGCCGGACAGATCATCAATGGCGCGCCGACCTGCTTGGCGGCCCAAGGCGATATCACCGGGCAGATATAACGCTCCGGCATTGTCCTGCGTTCCATCAATCCCGTCCGTGTCACAGGCCAGCGCCGAAACACCGGGCATGTCATCAGCGGCATTTGCGAAGCTCAGCAGAAAGGCTGTATTGCGGCCGCCGCGTCCTGCCGGCCCATTCACGGAAACTGTGGTTTCGCCGCCTGAGATAAGCGCGAGTGGCGGCTGCGCGGGTTGGCCGTAATTG
>CAZOCA010000551.1:0-3166 GCA_964578105.1 uncultured Pararhizobium sp. | reverse complement strand
ATATTCGGGTCAATACGGTCTGCCCGACCTTCATACGCACGGCGTTGACCGCTGTTACGTTTGACGACCCTGAGCGCAGCAAGTGGATCAAAGAGAAGATCAAACTGGGCAGGATTGGCGAAGTTGAGGATATCATGGGTCCGGTTATCTTTCTGGCCTCCGACGCTTCGGCCATGGTCACCGGCTCATCGCTTCTGGTGGATGGGGGCTGGACCGCGGACTGATGGGCAAAAGCAAAATTACATCTCTGGAAGTTGCACGCCGCGCTGGTGTCAGTCAGTCGGCGGTAAGCCGCGTATTCACGTTGGGTGCCTCTGTCAGCGAAAAAATGGACAAGAAAGTCAGATTGGCCGCTGACGATCTGGGTTATCGGCCCAATCCCATCGCACGTGCGATGATCACGGGGAAAAGCCGGCTCATCGGCCTTGTTTTTTCGTATCTGGACAATCAATTCTACCCGCTTGCGTTGGAACGCCTTATCCGAGCGCTCAAGGCGCATGGTTTTCATACCCTCGTTTTCATGGCGGAAAACTCCACCAAGGATGTAGATGATGTGGTCAAGGAACTGGTGGCTTATCAGGTCGAGGGGATCATCGCTGCCTCAGTCGACATGTCAAACGATCTCGCCACTTTGTGTGAGGCAACCGGAATCCCAGTTGTGCTGTTCAATCGAGGACAGGATGATGCACGGCTGAGTGAGGTAACTTCTGACAATGTGACTGGTGGCCGAATGGTCGCCAATTTCCTTGTTAGCGCTGGTCACAAACGCATAGCGCATATTTCGGGCTGGCAAGGATCATCGACAGGACGGGACAGAGCAAACGGATTCCTCGAAGGCCTTTGCAAAAAAGGCGTCGATCCCGTTGCAGTTGAAGATGGCGCTTATGACCAGAAGCGCGCAGGCGATATAACACGAACGCTATTCAGCGGCTCGAACCAGCCCGATGCGATCTTCGTCGGAAATGACCACATGGCTTTTGCCGTCATGGACGTATTGCGGTTTGAGTTTGGCCTATCAGTTCCAAATGATGTTTCGGTGGTCGGTTATGACGACGTGCCAATAGCAAGTTGGCCAGCCTATGATCTGACCACGATCCAGCAACCCATTGATCAGATGGTTTCATCGACGGTGGATACCATTATGGAGCGTATCGAGGGTGAACCAAACCCCAAACACATTCTAATTCCAGGTCCGCTCATACTCCGAGGTTCAGCAAGAAAGCCCAAGGGCTTTACTACCTAGCCCATTGCGACGAATGGAGGCCACCCAGACCTCTTGGACAAGGTGACTAAGACCTAAACCGTGCGTAACTGCTAACGGGTATAAGACCCGCGATTGTGATCGTTAGCCAATATCGGTTGCCTCACGGCCACGAGTTAGCTGGGAAATGGTGACAGCGATTATCAGCGCACCGCCGTTAAACACGTTGGTAACCCACAACGGAATGCCCAACATTGTAAGGCCGGTAATACCGGTTCCCAAAAAATAGACTGCGGCAACAGCGCCGAGAGGATTGAACCGGCCGGGCAAAATCGTTGTTGAACCCAGAAATGCAGCGGCGAAAGCCGGGAGCAGGAAATTAAGCCCGGAATAAGGATCGGCGGACCCAAGAACACCTGCATACATGACGCCAGCAATGGAGGCCAAAACCGCCGAGACGACCAAAGCGCCGACCCGCATACGGCTCACGGAAATACCATTCAGACGCGCGACTTCGCGCCCCCGTCCAACGAACAGTAGTCTGCGGCCTAGCGGGGTGAATTCAAACACATACCACATCACCACCATGGCAGTGAGAGCGTAGTAAAAGACGTAGGGCACGCCCAAAAAGCGGCCGCCGACTACAGCCATCACCAACGCATTATCAATGCCACCGATCGTGGAGGAGTTCGTCATCAACTGCACGATGCCAGTCATCAGTGAGGTGGACCCCAATGTGACGACAAGTGAGGGTATCCGGAAGTAAACGATAAACAGGGCATGGAACAGGCCAATCAACACGCCAGCCCCGATAGCAATCACAATGGCAAGGCCTATCGGAAAGTCCATCCAAACATTGAGAACCCCAATTGTGCAGGCGGACAGGGTGAGGGTGGCTCCGACTGACAGATCATAATCCCCAGCTGTCAGCGGGACGATGATTGCCAATGCCAGCAATGCGGCAGGGGCATAGGAGGCAAATAGAATGGAGAAGTTGCCCCAGTTCAAAAAGATGTTGGGCATGGCAAAATGGAAGCCGGCGATCAACAGCAGCCAGACCAGCAACAAGGCGACCCGCTCGAATAGGCGCATGAAGTTGATCTGCGTTGTCGCAGATTCAGGTGCGGCGTCACTCATAGTCCATGCCTCGGGTTTTGGAATAGTCGGGTCATTGGTTGGCTCGTTCTGCTGCCGTAAGTGATCCGTAACAGGCTTCGGCAATGGCATCCTTTTTTACGGTGTCACCACGCAGTTCTTGCACCAACCGGCCACGTGCAAATACCAGAACACGATCACAAATTGCCGCTAGCTGTTCAGAATCAGAACTGGCGCACACAATCGACATTCCGCCATTGGCTGCAGCTGTCAGCTCTTTGAAGATTGTATCTCGGGTGCCCACATCAACACCTTGGGTCGGCTCATCCAGCAAGAGCAGCTTTGGATTACGATGCATCCAGCGGGCAATCAGCACCTTTTGGGCGTTTCCACCTGAGAGCGCTGACAAGGGCAGGTCAGGGTCATTGGGCTTAACTTCATATTGTGCGCCAAGCGTTTTTGCTTGTCGCCGCATGGCACGGGCATTCAGAAACCCACCCTTGAAATACTCATCGATATCGGGCAGCAGCATGTTCTCAAATATTGACAGTGTATCAACACCACTTTGGGTGTGTCGGTCGCCCGGCAATAGCGCAAACCCTTTGGCGATTGCGTTTTTGGGTGACATCTCAGTGAGAGGAATTTCTGCCCCATCTGCTAACTTCAGGGACCCGGTCTCAGCTTTTGTTGCGCCAAACAAAAGATAGGGAACCTTGTCATAGCCAGACCCAATAAGCCCGGTCATGCCCAGTATTTCTCCGACACCGATTTCGATGTCGCAGGATTTGACGCCGCTGCCGGATAGATCGCGCACATGGGCATAGGTCGGTTTTTGGGTTTTTTTATGCGAGGTTGCTTTTTCCGTTTGGA
>CAZOCA010000550.1:0-3169 GCA_964578105.1 uncultured Pararhizobium sp. | reverse complement strand
ATGCACAAGGCTCACGGCCTGTGCAGGCCATCTCATCTGGTGGTCCGCAACTGCGGGCCGTTGTGACAGAGCCCGAGCCTGAAGCATTGGCTGACGAGGGCATTGCACTGCCAGAAACGATTACTGAACCGATTTCCGATCCCATTTTGAACGGCGAACCTCAGCAACAGCTGAACTCTCTGGCCGATATTGCAGAAATGGCTTCTGAGAAACGCGATTTGATGCTGAAGATGGCGGTAGAACGCTATATGCGTCCGGTCCGGTTTGAAGAGGGCCGAATTGAAGTTGCCATGACGCCGGGTGCCCCTGCTGGAATTGCTGGTGATCTGGGTAAAAAACTGTCCGACTGGACCGGCCAGCGCTGGATGGTTTCAGTGGTGCAGGCCGAAGGCGCCGCCACTTTGCATGAACAAGAAGAAGCCGATAAGGCACAGAAAATGGCTGAAATTCGTGCCCACCCATTGGTTGCTGCAGCACTGGAAACCTTTCCCGGCGCGCGCATTGTGGATGTGGTAGATCGCGATCTTAGTCAAGACTCAGACAAGCAAGACACAGATAAGAATGAACAGGATTAAATCATGAAAGACATCATGGGTATGATGAAACAGGCACAGCAACTGCAACAGAAAATGCAGGATGCACAGGCCGAAATCGGCGAGCTGGAAATTGAAGGCACGTCCGGGGCAGGTCTGGTGACCATCAAACTGTCCGGTAAGGGCGACATTAAAGGCATTTCAATTGATCCATCTCTGATCAATCCTGAAGAACCCGAAATGCTGGAAGATCTGATTATGGCCGCTCATAACGACGCCAAATCGAAATCTGAAGCCGTCATTGCTGAAAAAATGCAGAGTGTGACCGGGGGCCTCAACCTGCCGGAAGGTCTGAAACTTCCTTTCTAGGCACGTTTGATGACCGGTTCTGAAATTGAGCGGCTGATCCAGCTTCTGGCAAGGCTCCCAGGGCTTGGCCCCCGCTCGGCCCGCCGCGCGGCTTTGCATCTGATCAAGAAGAAGGATGAGTTGCTGGTGCCGCTGGCCCAGGCAATGGCTGTCGCTGTGGATAAGATTCAGCTTTGCAGCAATTGCGGCAATGTTGATACGATTAATCCCTGCACCATCTGCACCGATCCGCGCCGCGATGACACAGTGCTGGTGGTGGTGGAAGATGTGGCTGATCTTTGGGCGTTGGAGCGCGCAACGGCAACACGGGGACGCTACCACGTACTCGGCGGCACCCTGTCACCGCTGGATGGCATTGGTCCGGAGGACCTGTTTATCGCCAAGCTGGTGGAGCGGGCAGCATCGCCCGATGTCACCGAAGTCATTCTGGCCGTTAATGCAACGGTCGATGGCGTGACAACGGCACATTACATTACAGATCAGATCCAGGGTCTGGATGTTTCAATCACACGCCTTGCCCATGGTGTGCCTGTGGGTGGAGAGCTGGACTATCTGGATGAAGGCACGCTCAGCGCGGCCATGCGGAGCCGGACGAAATTTTGAGTTTTGTTGGGTGATGAACCTTATGGATCCTCGGAACAAGTCCGAGGGTGACGGGTTTGAGCTTGGCAGTCAGCGCGTTTGAGTTGTTCAAAAACATATCCGCTTGTCATCCTCGGACTTGTTCCGAGGATCCACGTCGCTGACCTCGCGCTTTAACCGGTTTTGCGTCCGTATTTTATCGGATAAAACAGCATGGATCCTGCATCAAACAGTAAATGACGGCCAATCAGCAATTCGCCGGTGCCGGTGATCGCCTTGATCACCTCCAGCGCCTGAAGTGAGCCGATTACGCCGGTCAGTGCGCCCATAATGCCGGCTTCCTCACATGTCAGCACTGTGCTGTTATCAGGGGCTTGCGGAAACAGATCCCGATAACGCGGATTGAGTGTGCCATCAGCCCCGGTCAGAAAGGGCTGAAGGGTTGTGATTGAACCGTCAAATCGGTTGACCGCACCGGTTACCAGCGTTTTTTCCAATTGCTCGCAAATATCGGCTACCAGAAAACGAGTGGCGAAATTATCGCTGCCATCCACCACAACATCATACCGGGAAATGAGGTCGGAAGCGTTGCTGTCATCGATGCGTGTGTTGTGCAGGTCCAGCACTGGATGCGGATTGATGGCCGTCAGGAATTCAGCAGCGCTTTCCACTTTGCTTTTGCCAACATTCTGCGTCGTATGCACGATCTGTCGCTGCAAATTGGAGAGGCTGACATGATCATCATCAACCAGACCCAAATGACCCACACCGGCTGCGGCCAGATACATCAACACAGGGGCACCAAGGCCTCCCGCACCCACGACCAGAACACGCGCGGCCTTCAGCTTCTGCTGACCTGAACCGCCGATTTCCGGCAAAACCAGATGACGGGCATAGCGCTGAATTTCTTCCGGGGAGAGGGGTGCATGGCTCATTTGCTCTGTCTCAGCTTCTTCAACTGATACAAGGCCTCAAGCGCCTCGCGGGGCGTCAAATCATCCGGGTCGGTCGCGTCCAGCTCTGCCAGTGCCTTTTCATCCTGCGACGCCATGGCTTTGGACGGCTTGCGCTCAGGAGACACAGAAAACAGTGGCAGATCATCCACCAGCGTTGTTTTTGAACGCTCCCGTTCCTGCGCTTCAAGCTGCTTTAAAACATCTCGTGCCCGGCTCAGCGCAGCTTCCGGAAGTCCCGCCAGCTTTGCCACCTGAATGCCGTAGGAACTGGTGGCAGCGCCCGGCACAATTTCGTGCAGGAAGACAACATTGCCATCCCATTCCTTTACGCGAACTGTGGCGTTGGACAGTCGGTCCAGCGTTTGAGACAGTGCGGTCAGCTCATGGTAATGGGTGGCAAACAACGCGCGTGAGCTGTTGATGGCATGCAGATGTTCAACGGCTGACCAGGCAATCGCCAACCCGTCATAAGTGGCCGTACCCCGACCAATTTCATCCAGTATGACCAATGCCTTCGGTCCGGCTTGATTGAGGATTGCTGCCGTTTCCACCATCTCGACCATAAAGGTAGAGCGGCCGCGCGCCAGATCATCTGACGCACCAACCCGGCTGTACAGCGCATCAACAATGCCGATATGGGCCTGTGTCGCTGGCACATAGGAGCCAATTTGGGCGAGAATGGTGATCAGCGCATTCTGCCGCAGAAAGGTCGACTTACCGGCCATATTC
>CAZOCA010000549.1:0-3173 GCA_964578105.1 uncultured Pararhizobium sp. | reverse complement strand
CACTCAAACCGCGCACAACACCAAGTGGCCCGGCAGCAATAGGGCCCAAATCAGATGCAGAACCGCGCCAATTGGCGCGCACAGAGCCATCAATACCGCCACCCGGTCGGCCAATTGTCATTCCCCGCAAGCGCGTTGCGCCACCGGAAGAAAAAGTGGTTGTTGGAGATCGCAAGCGCGAAACGCTTTGCCATGACGCTGCCAAATCCGAGATCAAAAAGTCCCGCCCGGAATTGAATCCGGATGTTGTCATTTCCTCGGCCATTGTTGGTTCGGAAGCTGCAGCCAATATCATTGTTGCCAATGGGGCGGCCTTTCGAAGCGAGGGCCGCTGGTACAATTTCAAATTCCGCTGCGAAGCTGACCCTTTCGAGGAAAAGCTGATTGCGTTTGACTATCTCATTGGCCCGGCCTTTCCTGAAGGGGAAGTGGTTGAGGTCAAGGTGACAGAAGAGAATTGAGGAATTTGTGAAAACCATTGGCCTGATTGGCGGCATGAGCTGGGAAAGCACTGTGGTTTACTACCAGTTGCTCAACCGCGGCGCGCGGGAGCGGCTGGGTGGCCTGCATTCCGCCAAATTGCTGCTGTGGTCTTTCGACTTTGCCGATATTGAAGCCATGCAGGCAAAGGGTGATTGGGATGGAGCCACCAACGCCATGATTGATGCCGCCCGCGCACTGGAACGCGGCGGCGCTGACTGCGTGATCATCTGCACCAACACTATGCACAAAATGGCTGATGCTGTGCAGCAATCGGTGGAAATCCCGCTCATTCACATTGCCGATGCCACCGCCATGGCGATCAAGGCTTCTGGAGCCAAAAAACCTTTGCTGCTGGCAACGCGCTACACCATGGAGCAGGATTTCTACAAGGGACATTTGCGAGACCGCCATGGCATTGAGACAATGGTGCCTGATGAGGCCGGACGAACGCTGGTCCATGACATTATCTACAATGAATTGTGCCAGGGCATTCTCCGCAAGGACTCCAAGGAAGCCTATCTGGAGACGATTCAGCGTGCTCAACAGCAAGGCGCTGACGGTGTGATTTTCGGTTGTACGGAAGTAGGCCTGCTGATCGCACAAGCGGATTTTTCTCTGCCTGCTTTTGATACCACGGCACTTCATGCAGGAGCCGCTTTGGACTTTGCTTTGGACAATTAGAAAATGGCCCTCACAAGCGGCTTCACGCGGATAACGCAATCGCGTATGAAGCCTCCGGTTTCTGCGTGTGCAAGGATTTGAAATGTCCATAAAAGTTCGGCCTGTTGCTGAAAGTGATCAGCTGGTTTGGCGGCAAATGTTTGATGAATATGCCGTTTTTTACAAAACGGCGGTGCCTGATGGTGGCCATGAAACGGTCTGGGACTGGATTTTTGACCCCGCCACGGAATTCTGGAGTGATGTTGTCGAAGATGCTGCCGGAAAGCTCATCGGTTTCACTCAGTATCAGCTGATGCTCCGCTCCCTTGGTGGGGGCAAGGTTTGCTATATGAGCGATCTCTATGTCAGGCCAGGAAATCGGGGCAGCGGTGCAGGCCGCGCTCTGATTGACCACGTCATCGGGTTTGCCAAGGCAAATGAAATTGCAAATGTGCGTTGGCTGACCCAGGATTTCAACTATGACGCCCGCCGGCTGTATGACAGCTATGTCAGCAAATCCGATTTTGTCCTTTACTCGATTCCAATTGAGACCCAGTGACCAAAAACCTTTTCATCTTCGGGCTTGGTTATTCTGCCCGCGTTTTCGCTCAAATGATGCATGCTGATGGATGGCAGGTGACCGGGACAACGCGCAGCGAAGAGAAAGCTGTAGATCTCGCGAAAGCCGGATTCAAGCCAATCATCTATAGCGGCGGTGTTTCTGAGAAACTCACAACAGCATTGCAGACCGCTGATGTGGTTTTGATGTCCATCGCGCCAGATCCCGATGAGGCGGAAGCGCACCCCGAATTTGGTGGTGATCCGGTTCTGAGAGATTTTGGGTCTCAGCTGAAAACCCTGCCGAAAAAACCATGGCTTGGCTATCTGTCCACCGTAGGTGTCTATGGCGATCATGATGGTGCCTGGGTGGACGAAACCACGGATTGTCGGCCCGTTTCCAGGCGCTCCAAAGCGCGTATTGCTGCCGAGACCGCCTGGCAGAATATGGCTGATGCTGCTGGCCTGACGCTGGGCATCTTTCGCCTCTCCGGCATTTACGGGCCGGGGCGCAACCCGCTTGAAAAGGTCGCGCGTGGCCAAGGCCGCCGGATCAACAAACCGGGACAGGTATTCAACCGCATTCATGTCGATGATATTGCCTCAGCGTTGGCGCTTGCTGTTGCGCAGAACAAGGGCGGCATATTCAACATCACCGATAATGAACCGGCCCCACCGCAGGATGTGGTCGCATTTGCAGCCGGACTGCTGGACGTCGATGTGCCGCCGCTGATCCCCTTTGATGAGGCGGATCTATCGCCTATGGGGCGTTCCTTTTATGGCGAGAACAAGCGGGTTTCCAACGCAAAATCCAAAACGGATCTGGGTTTGCGCTATAGCGTTCCGGATTATCGCACGGGCATGAATCTGGCTCTGAAATCACTAAGGGCGCGCGGATGACGCCGACGCACACCATAGATGGTTACGCAATTGTCTCGGACAATCATTGCATTGCGGATGCCAATGGCAACATGCCCGAATGCCTGAAAAATGAGGCGGACTGGGTTTATTTTCAAGCAGCTCTGGATGCGGCGACGCTAACTGTGGTTGGCCGCAAGGGCCATGAGGCCAATCCAAACCACAAGAACCGCAGGCGCTTGATTCTGTCGCGGTCGGTCAAAACTTTGGAACACCGCTCTGATGGCTGGTGGTGGAACCCCGCCGGGCATGATTGGACTGATGTGCTGCAACAGGTGGCACCGGAAGGCGGCGCGATTGCTGTTCCCGGTGGCCGCGATGTGTTCGATCTGTTTTTACAACTGGGCTACACAAGTTTTCACTTGGCGCGGGCGCAAGGCACACACGTGCCGGCTGGGACAAAGCTGTTTTCAAACCTTGAAGAAACAACGCCGGAACAAATGCTCGCCAGTCACAACCTGCAGCCAGAACCGACCACATGGTTGGATCAGGCTGGGCGCATCAGCATGACCATCTGGCGTGCTTCCATCTTGTGGAAGTTCTCCACGCGGCCC
>CAZOCA010000548.1:0-3173 GCA_964578105.1 uncultured Pararhizobium sp. | reverse complement strand
CGAGGACAAATCTGCCCATCCCCGTTACGCTGAGGATGGGCATCCGATGCAGTTTGGACCGAACTACCCTTACGCTTTGCCTTTCCAAGGCACCAATTTGTTTTCAGCCATACGCATCAACACATCGATGCCAAAGCCGATCACGCCAATGATAATGATGCCGATAATCACGATTTCCGTCAGCTGGAATTTCGAGGCGGCGATGATCATTTTACCGGCACCCTTTTCCGCAGCGACCAGTTCGGCAGCGACAACGGTGCCCCAACAAACTCCCATTGCCACGCGTGCCGCCGTGAAAATCTCGGGCAGAGAGTTTGGCAAGATTACCCTCATGAGCAGCTGAGTCTTGGTTGCGCCGAGTGAATAGGCCGCATGAACCTTGGAAATGTTCACGCCAGACACACCGGCACGAGCACCGATAATCATGATCCACAAAGCAGCCAGGAACAGCAGACTGATCTTGCCTTGCTCACCAATTCCAAACCAGATTATGACAAGCGGGATCAGAGCCAACGGTGGAACCGGGCGCATGAATTCGACAATCGGGTCAAACCATCCACGCATCCATGAGTTGAGGCCCATGGCAAACCCAAGAGGAATGCCAAACAGACACCCCAGGAAAAAGCCGAGAACCACTCGGATCAAGGACCACATGACGTTTTCCCAAAGGCCCACGCCCTGATAACCTTCAGCATTCAGTTCCAGAAAACGGATCCAGACCCGCTCAGGCGGAGGCAGATACAGCGACTCCATTGTTGGACCCGCATATGGGCGAACCTGCAAACTGCCCGCTTTGGTCATCAACACAGTGGCATTTTCAATATCAACGGTTTGATCAAGATCGATCGGTTGCCCGTTTATCTCTGTCACCCTGTATGATTTCTCCTTGCCACCTTCGTCATTGTTCTGAGCACGTAGCAATTTGGCGCGACGCTCCTGCACCATCACAACGTCATCCTTGGCAAATCCGTCAGAGGTTTCCGGCGCAACGAGTTGTTCCGCAGTGGTGTCACCAAAACGGTTCACCCGGACTTTCACGTTTGCTGTATCAGTTTCTCCGGCAGCGTTGGTTGCAGTATATTCAAATTGCGTGTCACCAATGAACGGTATTGGCAGAACCTGAAACGGCAACAGGCTTGAACCGGTTGCAATCATCCATATTACAAAGACCGTGACCACACCGGCAACGGATGCAACACGATTGGCCGTTACCGAACTTTCATCACCGAATGTAACTGTTTTCAGACTGGCGTAGCCGCGCATCTGATCTTTCTTGGAATTAATAAAATTCCAGACGAAATAGACCACTCCACTGACGGTCAAAATAAGTGCGAAGATCCCGACAATGCCAATGATCATCCAAAATGTTGTCGCTAGGACATCCATAAGTTCCTGTGCCATCTACTGTCCCCTATACCAATTCCGACCGGCCCATGATTTCCTCTTCCATGTCCCAGATCATGTTGAGGATTTCATCGCGTTTTGGACCAAAATCTTCGTGCTGTTTGACTTTGCGCAAGTCAGCACCCACACCAAGCTCGGCAAATGGCAGATTGTACTCCTTGTGAATACGACCGGGCCTTGGCGCCATCACGATCAGGCGTTCACCGAGCAGCAACGCCTCCTCAACCGAGTGGGTGATTAAGATGATGGTTTTTCCTGTTTTCTTCCAGATATCAAGCACCAGGCTCTGCATCTTTTCGCGGGTTAGCGCATCAAGCGCACCCAGAGGTTCGTCCATCAGGATGACTTCAGGATCGTTAGCCAGACAACGTGCCAAAGCAACACGCTGCTGCATGCCGCCTGACAATTCATAAATCATCTTTTGGCCGAATTCCTGCAATCCGACAATTCCCAACAGTTCAGTTACGCGACGGTCAATTTCAGATTGCGGCGTTCCCTTCACCTCAGGACCGAAGCCGATGTTCTTGGATACATTCATCCATTCAAACAAGGCGCCTTGCTGGAAGACCATGCCCCGTTCAGAACTCGGTCCGGTAACCTTCTGGTCACCCAGATAAATTGCGCCATCCGTCGGCGCCAAAAAACCGGCCAGAATGTTGAGCAAAGTTGTTTTCCCGCAACCGGATGGTCCCAGTACGGAAACCAATTCGCCTTCTTTGATATCCAAATTTATATTCTTAAGCGCTTCAACATCGCTGCCCCCAGGCAATTCAAATGTCATCGAAACGTCATCAACCTTGAGACCTGACATGCGCACTTATCCTTTTGGGTTTTGGGCAGATTAAAAAAAGGCGCAGCGAAAACTGGTTCCGCTGCGCCGGTGTTCTACGATTGTCAAAACCTAGAGTTTCGATGCGGCTTCAAGATAGCTGGAGTTAATCACAGCACTATAGTCTGGCAAAGCCTTAATTTTGCCGTCTGCTTCAAGGCTTGCAGCGCTATCGGTCAGATAGGCAGCCACGCCACCACCCAGCCATTCATCAGAAAGTTGCTCGGCCACCGTTGGGAACGCAAAAGTCTTGATGACGTCTTTCGTACCTTCCAGATCCATACCGGCAGATTTTTGAATGTCAGCAATCATGCCATCTGCATCACTCAGATATTTGGCATTCATGTCGGCTGTAACCTTCAGGAACTTGGCAAGGAGTTCAGGATTTTCTTCGCCGAACGAGGTAGGAATGGAAGTCACGTCGAACACTTTACCGACGACAGATTCCTTTTCTTTACCCTCAATGATTGGGTTTCCATACTCCTTCATTTTGCGCAGCGAACCACCCCAACCACATACCATGGCCAAATCGGTGTTCGGCTGAGAAAACGCCGCAGCGGAATCAGAAGGTGCCATATCAACGATGGTCAGGTCTGATTCAGCAATGTTGAGATATTTGATTTGCTTCAGGAAACCGGAATGAGCAGCAGTACCCAACGGCACTGCAACCTTCTTGCCTTTCAGGACCTCAGCAGCGTTTTCCTTGTTGGCTTCAAGCTCTTCGCGCACAACGCAGTTATCATTGTCCGAATAGGAAACAGCAATGTCAACGACCTGCAGGTCCTGGCCGGCGGCTGTGGCCACCAGGAAAGGCGTTACACCCTGCGAGAATGAAATGTGAACGTCTCCGGATGCCATAGCAGCGGACATGGCTGTACCTGCGTCGAAGGACACCCAGTTAATTTTTACACCCAGGGCTTCTTCGTACAGATCATTGGCC
>CAZOCA010000547.1:0-3176 GCA_964578105.1 uncultured Pararhizobium sp. | reverse complement strand
TCGCCAGGGCCAAAGCGAAACGGGCCAGCTTGCCACTGGCGGTCTTTGGCAGGCCATCCACTTCGACCCATTTCTTCGGTCTCTTATAGTCAACCAGCAGCGGCGCCAGGTTTCGGTTCAACTCGTTCGGCGCTAGCTTCGCGCCGGGTTGTGGCACAACATAAGCCACAAGCCCTGTCCCGCGGCCTGGCACCAACCCTTCGGCAACTGCAACTTCCTTGATATCCGGAAGCGCTAGAATAATGGTTTCAATTTCCTCAGGATTAGCCCGATATCCTTCGACATTGACGAGATAATCAAGCCGTCCTTCATACTGGATATAGCCATCCTGATCCCGCAGCCCCAGATCTCCCGTCATAAACCACGCGCCGCGAACAGAGGCCTTGGTGGTCTCGGCATCGTTCCAATATCCAAGCATCAGAGCTGGATCGGACCGGTGGGTTGCGATGACGCCAATCTGATTGACGCCAACATTTTTCAAACCTGCATCCGGTGCCAAAATCGCCAGTTTGCTGCCGGGGGCAGGCTTGCCAATTTTCCCGGGTTTTACGGGGCAGTCCGGTCCGCTGAAAATCGGACAGGCAATCTCGGCCAGTTCATAGCCATCATAGATCGGATGACCCGTCACCGCCTGCCACTCTTCAGCAATATGGGCCGGCAGAAGTGCGCCGGTGGAAATGGCTCTGGTGAGGGTGGGCATCGCCGCTTTTGTAACAGTGCCACTTTTGAGCGCCGTATTGTATTGCCCGGGCATCGCCACAACCACGGTGGCACCGCTCAATTCCACCAGAAGCGGCAATGCTTTTTCAAAAACGCCGCGCAAATCCGGCGGCGACAGCAGAACAACGGCCGCGCCGCAGCACAAGGGATCCATAAGACCATATCCGATACTGCGCGCCCAGTTATCGGCACCGGTATGCAGCATCCTGTCCTTCTGGGTCAGACCAAGCCATGACTTATGATGGCGCAAGCGGCCCCAAAGGGCGCGATGGGCATGTAACACCCCGCGAGGCGGGCCGGATGTGCCATCCGTATAAATCAGATAGGCTGGATCATAAGAAAATGTGCGGGCGTACAGCCCAAGGGGACTTTGCGACAAAAAGTGCAAATCATCCGGGCCAAATATTTTTGCATCGGTCTGTTCGGTTGGCAGCGACGTTGCGCCATCATGAGCGATAATCACCGGCTTGCAGTCCGTCGCAATATGATCAAGGTCGCGCTGGCTGATCCGGTCTGACGTTGCCACAGGAACAAACCCGCCTGCCAGACAGGCAAAATACATGATTGGAAACCAAACACTGTTGCCCATGCGCAGCAGCACGCGATCTCCCATTTTTATGCCAAGAGACTGCAGCCCGTTCCTGGTGCGCAGGACGGCGTCTTCCAACGAAGCATAGGTCCATACGTCAGATGGCTCATGCTTGGTGCCGTCAAACACCATGAGCGCAACATTATCCGGTTTGCTAGCCGCCATACGTCCAAGCGCATAGGCAGCTATGTTAAACCGTTCGGGAGTTTCGTCAGTTGGCTCCAAGAAACGCTCCAAAACACTCAACGGCGCTTCATGATGCACCAATGCCGGAACAACAAGCCGGGCCAATGCATTGATGTCAAGCCGGGACTGAAAACCTAGCGGGTGGGAACCGGCTCGTCTCCGCGATAATCATAAAAGCCACGATTGGTTTTCCGGCCCAGCCAACCGGCCTCAACATATTTCACCAGGAGCGGACAAGGGCGATATTTACTGTCAGCCAAGCCTTCATAAAGCACCTGCATAATTGACAGGCAGGTATCAAGACCAATGAAATCTGCCAGTTGCAGTGGGCCCATCGGGTGATTCGCGCCAAGTTTCAAAGCCGTATCAATTGCTTCAACCGAGCCAACACCTTCATAAAGCGTATAAATCGCCTCATTGATCATTGGCATCAAAATACGGTTCACGATAAAGGCCGGGAAATCTTCTGCCACAGTGATGGTTTTGCCCATCTTCTGAACATAGACTTTTGCCGCATCAAACGTTTCATCTTCGGTGGCAATGCCACGCACCAGTTCCACAAGCTTCATGATCGGCACAGGATTCATGAAATGAATGCCCATAAACCGTTCAGGGCGGTCTGTGGTTGCTGCCAACCGGGTTATGGAAATGGAAGAGGTGTTGGAAGCAATCATGGCTTCGGGCTTCAGAACCGGACACAAAGCTGCAAAAATTTTGCGCTTGACGGTTTCGTCTTCCGTAGCCGCTTCGATTGCAAGATCCACGTCCGCCAGCGCCTCAATGCCATTGGCAGCATGCAATTTTGACACGGCTGCATCACGCTCAGCCTCGGTGATCTGGCCTTTGCTCATCTGCCGACCAAGATTCCCGGTAATGGTAGCCAGACCCTCTTCTATCCGATCTTCGGAAACATCGTAGAGATAGACATCATAGCCGGACAAAGCGCTCACATGGGCAATTCCTGAGCCCATCTGGCCTGCGCCGATGACGCCTACGGATTTAATTTCGGTCATTGTACATTCCGGTCAAAATCTTGAGGGAGTCGGACTGTGTTGCACCGCAACAGAATTTGCAATCTGTTTTTATATTGTGCACCCGAGGGATGTTAGCCTAATTTTTCATCAGGCTAAAGTCCCGCACAATAAACTCTACCTCAATTTTTTGACTCAGATTCAGGGTACCTTGTCGAGTTCGGCCTCCAACTGAGGAAGAACCTCGAACAAATCGGCCACAAGACCATAATCAGCAACCTGAAAAATCGGTGCTTCATCATCCTTGTTGATGGCAACAATGACCTTGCTGTCCTTCATGCCTGCCAGATGCTGAATAGCTCCGGAAATGCCACAGGCAATATATAGCTCCGGTGCAACCACCTTTCCGGTCTGACCAACCTGCCAATCATTTGGCGCATATCCGGCATCAACAGCTGCACGTGAAGCACCAACGGCCGCTCCAAGCTTGTCAGCGACCGGCATAATGACCTCCTGGAATTTTTCTGCCGAGCCAAGCGCACGGCCACCTGAAATGATGATCTTGGCCGACGTCAGTTCAGGGCGTTCAGATTTGGAAACATCTTCGCCAACATAGGAGGAAAGTGAGGGCCCTTCGTCACCGGAAACAGTTTCCACAGCAGCAGCCCCGCCTTCTTCAGCAACTGCAAAAGCCGCTGTCCGGATGGTGA
>CAZOCA010000546.1:0-3184 GCA_964578105.1 uncultured Pararhizobium sp. | reverse complement strand
GAATTACCAGCGGCGCGCGCATCGATTGTGCGGACAGGTTCAGAGCCATCCTGTGCGGCAGCGCCATTGGCAAAACACCCCATCACGGCCATGACCAACAGAAGCACAGCGCAAAATTGCCGTCCCAAACACGTTCTCAAAGATCGATGTCCGCAGTTCTGTATCATTCAGCCGTCTCAATCCCGCAATTGGTTTCCAACGAGGTCACAGTTCATAGAGTTGTATGTGAAACACCATAAATATGAACGAATTGGGTTAAATTAGTATTTGGATATCAAAAATCCAAGTCTTGTCAAAAGAGACCGTTTTCTAAAACAGGCGCTTGCTTAAATGCGCCGTCAAACCTATTAAGGTGTCAGGGCGCACACATTCAGATGGTGGATGCATACCGGCAAGGCAATCGACCTCAGGTCGAATTTTGTCGAAACGCAACGCCAATAGGGCGAAACGATTTTCCGGGAAGCGGACATCGTCATCTGCGAAGAGTGAGCCCACTCCTCGCACGGCCATGTATGGCTGTGCAAAAACATTTTGAAGGTTCCGTTTCGGGTGAGACTAAATACCGCAGATACGGCTTGCGAAGCAGGATTTAGCAGAATGCATAACATTCTGCTCGCCATTGTTCAGGTCTTTACCTGGTCGCGCTTCGCGTTGATCGCTGCTCTGCCCTCTCCGAAACGTATTTCACGCATTTCAAGCACAACACCAGGCTTTGCCTCGCCAGCAGTTGGATCGCTTCATTGCGCCCTGCATAGCGTTTGGCATTTGGCCTGCGGAGAAAAACATCAATGGCAAATAAAATGCTTATCGATGCCTCCCAACCGGAAGAAACCCGGGTGGCAGTCGTCAAGGGCAACAAAGTTGAAGAGTTCGACTTTGAAGCTGCAAACCGAGTTCAACTAAGGGGAAATATCTATCTCGCAAAAGTTACACGGGTGGAGCCATCACTTCAGGCCGCCTTTGTGGACTATGGCGGTAACCGCCATGGTTTCCTTGCGTTCAGCGAGATACATCCCGACTATTATCAAATTCCAATAGCGGACCGTCAGGCACTTCTGGATGAAGAAGCGGCCGATGAAATTGAGGCGAAGGAAAGCAGCGACTCAGATCTTGATGACGCTTCCGAAGCTCAGTCGGACGGTGGTTCTGATGAGTCCGACGACAACTCAGGCGAGCCAACCGGTGAAACAATCGCCGAGGCTGCAGAAACAGACGACAGCATAAGTCAGGAAGTGTCCGCAGACGAACAAGCGGACACAGATTCAGATGAAGCTGGCGGTAATGGTGATTCTGAAGATACGACACGCGTTGAAATAGTTGGCGCAGAGGATGCGCTGGAAGAAGTTCCCGAACGCCGTCGCCCTCGCCGCCGCCAATACAAAATTCAGGAAGTCATCAAGCGACGCCAGGTTTTGCTGGTACAGGTCGTGAAAGAGGAACGTGGCAATAAGGGTGCTGCAATGACAACATATTTGTCATTGGCCGGTCGCTATTCTGTGTTGATGCCTAATACGGCCCGTGGTGGCGGTATTTCCCGCAAAATCACCAATCCTGCAGATCGTAAACGTCTGAAAACAGTCGCAAATTCGTTAGAAGTCGCCCCAGGAATGGGCGTGATTCTTCGTACTGCCGGTGCAAACCGGACAAAACCGGAAATCAAACGGGATTTTGAATATCTGCTGCGCTTGTGGGAAAATGTCCGCACGCTGACATTACAATCCAGTGCACCTTGTCTGGTCTATGAAGAAGGCAGCCTCGTCAAACGCTCTATCCGGGATCTGTACAGCAAGGACATAGACGAAATTCAGGTTGCTGGTGATGCAGGCTATCGTGAAGCCAAAGACTTCATGAAAATGTTGATGCCAAGCCACGCGAAGAACGTCAAACTCTACAAAACCGAGAAATCCCTGTTTTCAGCTTTCGGAATTGAGCCTCAGTTGGATGCCATGTTCTCGCCTCAGGTCACCCTGAAATCCGGTGGCTATCTGGTTATCAATCCAACTGAAGCACTTGTATCCGTTGATGTGAACTCGGGAAAATCCACCCGTGAGCACAACATTGAGGACACCGCAGTCCAGACCAATCTGGAAGCTGCGGAGGAAGTTGCGCGTCAATTGCGCCTTCGTGATCTGGCTGGCTTGATTGTGATTGATTTCATCGACATGGATGAACGTCGCAACAACAATGCTGTTGAACGCAAGTTAAAAGACTGCCTCAAATCCGACCGAGCGCGCATTCAGGTGGGACGCATATCACCGTTTGGTTTGATGGAAATGTCGCGCCAGCGCATTCGGACGGGCGTTCTGGAAAGCACGACCGTAGTCTGCGAACATTGTGAGGGAACTGGTTATGTTCGTTCCCCTGCCTCGATTTCTTTGCAGGTGTTGCGCGGTCTGGAAGACCATCTGGCGAAACACTCCAATAACAATGTTGCAGTAAAAGTGCGCACAGAGGTCGCCCTTTATATTCTCAACCAGAAGCGCAGCAATCTTGCAGAGCTTGAGACGCGGTTTGGCGTGCAGGTGACTGTAGAGGCCGATAATTCTGTCACCATGCAAGGCTTTACGCTTGAAAAAGGCGAGCGTGCAGAAGCACGTGCACGGCCAGTAGACAGAACCGCCCTTGTGAGCGTGGATAGTATCGAGCCCGTTGAAGAAGACGACGAGCTGGAAGCAGAAATAGTCGCAGAAGAACCCGATCAGGAAGAAGAACCAAAACGCAAACGACGTCGGCGTCGGCGCAAGCGTGGCGGTAACTCCGATCAGAACGGCCAGCAGGAAGCATCTGCAAACGCAGATGACACGGAAGCCTCTGACGAGACATCAGAAGCAAGTGATGTCAACGAAGACGCCGCTGATGATAGTGAAGACGGCGAAGATGGCGATGGCCAGCCGAGAAAACGCCGCCGTGGCAAACGTGGGGGCCGACGCAACCGTCGCAAACGTGGTGATACGGAAGAGAATACAGAAGCTGAGGCGCAATCAGAAACCGGCGAAGCCGACAGTGCTGAAATATCCGCAGAGGCAGAAGAGTCCGCAGATCCTGCAGATGGCGTAGCACAAGAGACGCCTGACGAAGATGCGGTCAAGGCGGAAGAAGAAGTGGTTGAAAAACCAAAGCGCCGGAGAACCCGCAAGCCAAGGGTCAAGAAAGCAGACACAATTGTCGATGCAGTGCCTGACGC
>CAZOCA010000545.1:0-3188 GCA_964578105.1 uncultured Pararhizobium sp. | reverse complement strand
TGACCGTTCCCGCCTTTGTCAAAACCTCCATGGCGCCTGGATCAAAACTGGTCCGCAACTATTTGCAGGATGCCGAGTTGATGGGTCCATTGCAGGAGCTTGGGTTTCACATTGTCGGTTATGGCTGCACCACCTGCTCGGGGAAATCCGGACCCATCAATCGCCAGATTGCAAATGCAATCTGTGATCAGGATCTGGTTGCGGCCGCTGTGTTGTCCGGGAACCGCAATTTTGAAGGGCGCATACATAAAAGCTGCCGGGCAAGCTACCTTGCTTCTCCCGTCCTCATCGTTGCGTTTGCTCTGGCCGGCAGGGTGGACATTGACTTTGACGCCGAGCCGCTTGGGTTTGATACAGACAACAAGCCGGTCTTTTTGAAAGATATCTGGCCGGATCGGGAAGAAATTCTGTCTTTGGTTGGCACGAGCCAGACGCCCGCGCGCTTCAATGCCAGCTATGCCAGCCTCTATCAGGGATCAAAGCTGTGGCGCGATCTGGATAGCCCATCGGGCCAGCAATTTTCCTGGGATGCACACTCCAGCTATATCAAACGCCCTCCGTTCTTCGACTTGCCAGCAACAGATCTACCGGATGAATTATCGGGCGCACGCGTGCTGGTCATGGCGGGGGATTCGCTCACCACAGATCACGTCACCCCCAGCGGTGAAATCCTGAGCGACAGTCTGGCCGGGCGCTACCTGATGGATAGCGGCGTTGCGCCATCCGACTTTAACGCCGTCACGCAGCGGCGCGGCAATCATGACTTCATGACGCGCATTACCTTTGGCAATCAGCGGATGAAAAACCGGCTTGTGCCGGGCGTTGAAGGCGGGTTTACCCGGCTGGCGGCAGACGGTGATGTCCTGCCGATCTTCGACGCGGCCCAATGGCTGACAGATAACGACAAGAACCCCATTGTGCTGGCTGGACGTGATTACGGCATGGGATCAAGCCGGGACTGGGCAGCGAAGGGACCAAAACTTCTGGGCGTTCGGCTTGTGCTGGCGCAATCCTTTGAACGCATTCACAGGGCCAATCTGATCGGGATGGGCATCATTCCGCTGGTGTTTGCTGACGGTCAATCCATAGACAGTCTTGGCCTTTCCGGATTTGAAACCTTCAGCTTTTCCGGTTTGAGCCATGCCTTGGAAAACGGCCAACCTGTCAGCGTCACAGCGCGGGATGCATCAGACAACAGCATTGTCTTTGACGCACAGCTGGATGTCAGCGGCGCGCAGGAAACGGAATTGCTGCGACAGGGCGGAATTTTTCAATCTCTTATCGCAAATGCCAAGGGTAAGAACCGCAACAGGGAGATGACCGAATGAGCTTTGATCTGTGTCTTTTGAACGGAAGCATCATCTTCCCCGGGCAAGGGGTCCGATCCGGCACGATTGGCATCAAGGATGGCAAGATCGCGGCCATACTGGCTGCGGATCAACGTCCGGATTCACTCCGGGCGATAGACTGCCGGGACAAATGGATATTCCCCGGCCTGATCGACCCGCATACCCATATCGGCTTTGGCGACAAGGAGAATGACTGGGCAAGTGAAACACAGGCTGCCGCTTTGGGCGGTGTCACCGGGCTGATGAGTTTCTGGCGCAGCCAGGAGTTGATGCAATCAGCAGCGGATTGGCGCGACGAGGCCTTGAAGCGCAGTGTTGTCGATTTCGGTTTCCATTTTGGCATCACATCGCAGGCCCATGTTTTGGAACTGGCTGCGGCCACCAAAACCCACGGTGTGACCTCCATCAAAGTCTATCTCATGTACAAAGGCGCGACCGGCGCGGCCAAGGGCTTTACTGAAGTGGATGATCATTTGCTGTTTGCAGCGCTTGATGCCGGGTCAAAGGTCAAGGGCGGCGTGGTCGGTGTGCATTGTGAAAACACCGAGGTCATTCCGTTTTTCCGTGCTCCGCTCCAAGCGTCCGGGCGCGATGATCTGAAAGTATGGGACGAGCAGTCTCCGGCGTTTCTAGAGACTGAAAATGTGTATCGCGTTGCGTTCTTTGGCGAGAAAGCCAACTGCCCGGTGAATATTGTTCACATGTCGGCGGTCGAGAGCCTTGATCTGGTGCGCCGCATGCGTCACCGCAACCGACCGCCCATTCATGTGGAAACCTGCATTCACTACCTGACCCTGCCCCACGATTCTGATCTGGGGGCCATTGGTAAGGTCAATCCACCGCTGCGGTCGCAGGCCGATATTGATGGCTTGTGGGACGGCGTCGCGGCTGGCGACATTTCAACCATTGGTTCCGATCATGTGCCGCGAAAACGATCTACGAAAGGGCCGGATATCTGGCAGGCCAGTGCCGGTTTCCCAGGCGTTGGCCAAATCCTTCCGGTGCTGCTGGAAGAAGGTTTTCACAAGCGGGATATTCCATTGGAAAGACTGGCGGAAGTGACCAGCCGCAATGTTGCCGCGCTCTACAGCCTGCCAAACAAGGGCTCAATTGCGCCAGGCTATGATGCCGATTTCGCCATTATTGACCCGGCTAAGGAAACACTGATTGACGTTGCGCAATCGCCTTCCTTTTCAGACTATTCGGCCTATGAAGGCAAACGGTGCCGGGGTGCGGTGACGCATACCATATTGCGGGGACAGATTATTGCCGAGAACGGCGATCTGGTCACTGCCTCATCACCCCATGGACAATATCTGCACCGCGCGTGCTGAAAGGACGAGATATGACAGAACGAGTTTGGGACAAGTTTCTGACCGAGAAAGACAAGCGGATTTATCAGCTTGCGGGCTATGGGAAACGCGGTGGTTTTGGCACACGGCCAGCTTTGTTCATTATCGATGTGCAGTATAATTTTTGCGGCGATGAACCCGGCGAGGCCCATGAAGATGGCCTGAAACAATACCGCACCCATTGTGGCGAGGTTGGCTGGAAAGCTGTGCCGCATATTGAACGGTTGTTGAAGCTGGCGCGCGCGAAAAACCTGCCGGTATTCTATACCCAGTCAGAACGCCGCCCGGATATGATCGACAGCGGTGTGCAAATTGGCAAAAACCATCGGGGCAGCGAAAAAACCAGTCAGGAAGGCACCCACGCCACCCAGACAGTCGCGCCTTTGAAGCCGGAGCCGCAGGACATTCTGATCGGCAATCGCAAACCCTCGGCCTTTTTTGGCACACTCTTCATGAGCCATCTGAATTTTCTGGATGTGGACACGCT
>CAZOCA010000544.1:2563-3204 GCA_964578105.1 uncultured Pararhizobium sp. | reverse complement strand
GCAACGTTCAGAACACAAACACGCGAATTTTCTTCCCCTTCCGTGTGCTCCATGTTCCGGACTTTTCAAGGTTGGACAGGTTTGACAAGTCAGGGTCCGGGCGACGGCACGCTGAGCTTGATCCCTTCAGCCAGAGGCATTGCCTACTTTCTGCTGCGAGCGCTGCAGGATGATGTGCCGGAAGATGATTTGTGTGGTGCAACGCCGGGTCGGGCGCTCTCTGCCGACCCCAAATGGCATGCGGACATTCTTGAAGGGCTGGTCTCCATTCCGGTGGTAGAACCCGGGGACACGGTCTGGTGGCATCCCGACCTGATCCATTCGGTCGCGAACGCCCATACGGGCACCGATTTTGCCAATGTGATCTACATTGGCGCATCACCAAAATGTGCGAAAAACGAAGCCTATGCGCGCAGACAGGCCGAACATTTCATGGCTGGTAAAAGCGCTCCGGATTTTGCCGCAGAGGATTACGAAGTTGATTTCAGGGGACGTGCCACGATTGATGATCTGACCGAGCTTGGACGACGTCAGATGGGCTTGTGATGTTTTGCTTTCCATGGGTGCTCAGGTCTGACTGACTGGCTGGTTTTTAAGCTTTTCCTCAACCGTGTTTGTTATCTCAAAAAGCTCGTCAATCG
>CAZOCA010000544.1:0-2553 GCA_964578105.1 uncultured Pararhizobium sp. | reverse complement strand
TTGCGGAACAAAATCCATTCAATTGGCTTTGCGGAACCGGACCTTCTCGTGTAGCAACACTTGGTATCTCTTGCTGCAATGCGGCATTCAATCGGGAGCAGATAATGCAAAAAGTTTTCAATTCAGCGGAAGAGGCCCTGGATGGGCTTCTGTCCGACGGCATGTTTATTGCGGCAGGAGGCTTCGGTCTTTGCGGAATTCCAGAATTGCTGATCGCCGCCATTCGTGAAGCTGGTGTCAAAAATCTGACAGTTGCCTCCAACAATGCCGGTGTCGATGATTTCGGTCTTGGTTTGCTGTTGCAAACGCGCCAGGTCAAAAAAATGATCTCGTCCTATGTGGGTGAGAATGACACCTTCATGCAGCAATATTTGTCCGGCGAATTGGAACTGGAATTCAATCCACAGGGAACACTGGCTGAGCGGATGCGCGCCGGTGGTGCTGGCATCCCGGGCTTCTATACAAAAACCGGCGTTGGCACGGTCATTGCCGACGGCAAAGAACACAAGGATTTTGACGGCCAAACCTATATTCTGGAACGCGGAATTGTGGCCGACATCTCCATCGTCAAAGCCTGGAAGGGTGATGCCCAGGGCAATCTGATCTATCGGAAAACTGCCCGCAACTTCAATCCGAATGCGGCGACCTGCGGCAAGGTCTGCATTGCCGAAGTTGAAGAGATTGTGCCAGTTGGCAGCCTCGACCCGGACATGATCCATACGCCCGGCATTTTCGTGAACCGTCTGATTGTCGGCCAGCATGAAAAACGGATTGAACAGAAAACCGTTCGCGCGGCTTAAGGAGAGCAATTATGTGGGATCGCAATCAAATGGCTGCCTGCGCGGCTCGTGAGCTGGAAGACGGCATGTATGTCAATCTGGGTATTGGCATTCCAACTCTGGTTTCAAACTACATTCCAGACGGTGTGGACGTGACGCTGCAGTCGGAAAACGGCATGCTTGGCATGGGTCCGTTTCCAACTGAGGAAAACCTTGATCCGGATCTGATCAATGCGGGTAAACAGACGATTACGCAGTTGGATCGGACCAGCTATTTTTCTTCAGCAGACAGCTTCGGCATGATCCGGGGCGGCAAAATTGACATGGCCATTCTTGGTGCCATGGAAGTTGCCGAAAACGGCGACCTTGCCAATTGGATGATACCCGGCAAGCTGGTGAAAGGCATGGGCGGCGCCATGGACCTTGTTGCCGGTGTGAAACGGGTGATCGTCGTCATGGACCACACCAACAAAAAGGGCGAAACCAAGCTCTTGAAAGAATGCACCCTTCCCCTGACGGGTCAGGCAGTGGTTGACCGCATCATCACCAATTTCGGTGTGTTTGATGTGGTTGAGGGCGGTTTGAAAATTATCGAGCTGGCCGATGGTGTTTCCGAGCAGGATGTTCGGGACAAAACCGAAGCTGCTATTGTTGGCTAAAACCTGATCTGTGCGTCGGGTTCCTGTTGATCCCGACGCCTGTTCTGCGGTTCAGCCGCGTGGTTCCAATTTTCGAATTGCGGCTATCACGGCTTCGGGCAAAGCTGTGTCAACGCCTTGCGGCGCTGCATCCAGCGCGCTGGAAACATCTTTTTCCAAAATTTCAATTGTGTTGTCTGGTGCGTATCCGTCCCGGGCAAATTCAATGGTGTCAAACGCGCTGGCAAACCAGTTCTGGCCGGAACTCTTGTCGATGAGTTGCAAAAGGCTCTGTTCATCAAGATCCAGCTTGTCGGCCCAATCCAGCACAAGACGGGTCATGGCAGTGGATGAAGCCGCGAGCAAATTGTTCAATACTTTTGCGCTCATGCCAGCCCCGAAGCTGCCCATTTTATGGAACGATGTTCCCATTGCTTCAAACAGCGGCATCAGCGGCTGCAGATCAGCCTCACTGCCACCCAGCATGAAGGACAGCCGGTTTTCCTGTGCTGCAATTGCGGCTCCCGACATGGGCGCATCGACAAGCTTTATATGCGCGGGCACCTGGCCGCGAAGCGCGCGTACATAAGTTGGTGACAGGGTAGAGGCAATGATGATCGTGTTGAGGTTCTTCGCAGTTTTGACGAGAGCCTGATCGTTAAACAGCAAGGCATCCGTCTGGTCGATATTCCGGACGACTGAGACAAGAATTTCAGTGTGATCGGCAAAATAGTGTGGGTCATCCGTCATGGCCGGCGCAAATTTACCGTAGCTTTGCGGCGACCGGATATCAAAACCCAACGCATCGAATCCTGCTTTGCGCAAAGCGGCCAACATTGGTTCGCCCATGCGTCCACAACCAGCCAAACCAATATTCGATTTTATCACTGTCATTTTCAGGTCTCTAAAGATCAGTCTTACGTCTGACCGAGACTTATCATCAATCGCAGCGCAGCGTCATGCCAAAGTAGACACAGATTTGCTTTGAAAAATTGTTCCGGCGTTTGAAGCGAGCCGGACAGCGATGGGCCGCGGAATGTGGCGGATTTGCTTATCCGCTCTGAAGCCTGCATCGCACATGTCACCCTCGGACTTGTCCAAAGGTTCGGGTTACTATGCTAGCTTTGTGGGCACTG
>CAZOCA010000543.1:0-3205 GCA_964578105.1 uncultured Pararhizobium sp. | reverse complement strand
AAGATCAGCCATCCGGAAAGGCTGGTCGGCTGAAATATCCGCGCCAGGGACTTCTACTTTCAAGCGTTCCCTGATGCGGTCAAAGCGGGCCGGATTGTTGATGTGCTCTTCCATGGCCGGATGATATTTGCGGATCATCTGACGGGTATTGGCATCATAGGAATAGTAAAATGCACCATTTTCGCCAATGACCCCATCAACGGGCCAGAAGCGGGCGATCATATCGCACCAGCCAGCGGGACGGCCGGTGACCGGAGCGACTTTGATGCCAATGTTTTTCAGTGCTTCCAAAGCGCCATAGGCGCGGGCTGTCAAACGCCCCTCAGTTGTGATGGTGTCGTCAATATCCGCCAGCACAACCTGTATCCTGGCTGCAACATGGTCTGGCATAGCGCCAATATTTTTCATCAATCAGGTCTCTCTGGCAGCTATGGTTTGAAGCTGGCCAGTGTGATCAGCAATGTCAGTGAATGAAAAGCGATTGCGCATTTCATGGGCATGGCACACAGCCTCGCGATAGAAATCCACGTCCAGGCCAAGCTCTTTAGCAGTGGTCGGTGCGCTGGACGTCGCGAGCAGGTTTTGCAGGGTTTCGACGGGAACGGCGATATCCAGACATTGCTGCCGCAACTCTGGCCACAATTGCTCCAGTTTCGTATTCACTGCATCCACGGCCTGAGCGTCAAATGCTTTCTTGTTCAACTCGTCCAGACACTGGGTCGCCACATCTTTACCCATGCGCGCCACCATGCTGTCAAAGTCGATTTTGGTGGGGGCCATTTCCGGGGCACTATTTGAGGAAAGCAGAGCCGACTGGATGCGTGCCATGGTCAGCGTTGCCACACCAACCTGCTGCCCGTGCAGGGAGCCTGGATGGCGATCACCGGCAAAGCAGTCGATATAGTGGGAAATCTGGTGCTCTCCCATTGAGCCGTGATTGGAAATCTTGGTGAAAGATATGCCCAGGCCACACAAGGTCAGAACACGGAAGAGATAGCCAACGGCCTCCAGATCGCCCTCGGCAATGCCCTTGGCGCGTTGCATCAACTCGATTTCATCAGGAATTTCGATGACATAGGGATCGTGGTAATAAACGGTGTCCAGAAGGCGGTGGGACATCCACCAGTCAATCTGTGCGACCGGCCGGCACAGGCAATCGCCAAAACCGGCAGCGTTGAGATAGGCGGGGGCTGCCGCGCACACTTCCAAATCTACAAAGAAGCCTGCTGGCACTTGAGCCGGCAATGACACCTTCAGTCCGCTGTCCAGCGTTATGGATGCCGTGGAAGATGTGTAGCCGTTCATTGAACCGGCTGTTGCAAAAACGGTGTAGCTGCGG
Organism: uncultured Pararhizobium sp.; assembly: GCA_964578105.1. Taxonomy (GTDB): domain Bacteria; phylum Pseudomonadota; class Alphaproteobacteria; order Rhizobiales. Next base: position 1,866 of record CAZOCA010000543.1, on the reverse strand, counting down.
TTGTTCTGGAACGTGGCGTATTTCGTCAGATCATTGATCGTTCCAGAGCCAACGGCCACTGCCGATTTAAAGTCCTTCAGCTTTTCCGTCAGATCACGGACGCCTGCCATGTCGGCATGGGGGTTATCAAGAATGATTTCGGTCACCGGGCCGATTTCAGCCAGTGCCCGGGCAACGCGTTCTCCCATGGCCTTATGAGTGCTGGCATCGCACACCACAGCAAAGGGTGGCTCAAAGCCCAAACTGGTAACCAGTTCAGCTTCCTTACCTTTCAAGGATGGCTCCATGACAATCTTGTCATAGGGCGCAGCAGGGTATTGCTTGCCATTGAGAGGGCTGATCCAGCGCCCATCGCAAATGTCATCAATCAGGTGTGTCCAGCCTTTTTCGCCGGGTATTAAATTTGGCATTATGGTCATGTAAAATCCATCATCATATTTTTACATTTTCAATATGTGATTAGCATTTGTCAAGGTTGGAGGATTCGTTTCAACGTGCTATTTGGTTGAAAAGTGGCGTTTAGTTAGGGTCTGGCGAGGAATTTTAAAATGGCGAAACGTGTGCCAGCCGGTTTTGCGGGTGATCTGCTTTTGTGGACTGCTTGGCTCTATCATGTCGAGGGGCTCACTCAAAACGATATCGCCGAAGAATTGGAAGTCAGCCGCCAGACAGTCGCAAATTACCTGAATGAAGCCGTCGCGAAAGACATGGTTCGGGTCGAGTTGCGGCCCGATATCCTGTCGCGACAGACCTCCGCCACCGCATTGGCCGAATTGTATGGGCTTGAAGCTGTCCATATTGTTCCAACGCCAAAGTCCGAGAGCCAGTTGTTCAAGCGGTTGGGCCACGCCGGTGGGCAGGTTCTTAACAGCCTTGTGCGCAATGGTGACACGATTGGCGTTGCTTTCGGGCGGACCATATTTCGCGTTGGCATGCTGATGCCCAGTTCCAACCAGCCCAAAACGACGGTGGTGCAAGTCGCTGGATGTTCACTTGGCGGGTCCGATACCTCGCCGGAAGCCTGTGCGACGCTGATAGCGGGTAAATTATCGGCTGAATGTGTAAATTTGTTTGCGCCGGCCTATTTGTCCACCGAATCCCTGACAAGGGACTTGCTGGCAGAACCGACCCTGCAGCGACAGTTCAGATTGTTCAACGAAACGGATTTGATGATTTTTGGCATCGGAGAGCTGAACAAACACACACGTTTTTATCTCAATGAAGAATACTTCTACAATGATGATCTGCGTGACCACTACATGAAGCTTGGCGCTGCCAGTGTGGTTATGGGACGCTTTATTGACGCGGAGGGGAACGAAATTGACGGCCCCTTGCTGAACAGAACTGTTGCCATCGATCTGAAGACAGCACGGTCAATTCCCATACGCCTGGCGGTTTGTGGAGGGAAGGATAAAATTGCTGCTGCTGCTGCTGCCCTGCGCGGCGGGTTTGCAACCCATCTGGTGACCGACGAGCAGACAGCCAAACGTTTGTTGAAGGCAAAAAAATAGGACCGATTCTGTGGAGGAATATATGGCGGAAAGATTGATTATCGGTCTCGACAGTTCAACCCAATCAACCAAGGCGATAGCCTGGACAAAGAGCGGGGAACTCGTCGCGGAAGGGCGCGCTGATATCCCTATGCAGACGCCGCAGATGGATTATTGTGAGCAGGACCCAAATGACTGGTGGGACGCTGCCGTTACAGCCATGAAACAATTGGCGCAGCAGATTGACGTGTCGCTGGTCGATGGGATGGCTATCTCAAACCAGCGCGAAACAATTGGCTTTTTTGATGCTGACCTAAACACGGTGCATCCGGCAATTGTGTGGCTTGATAGCCGTTCCAGCATTGAAGCCCATGAA
>CAZOCA010000542.1:0-3206 GCA_964578105.1 uncultured Pararhizobium sp. | reverse complement strand
TCCGTAAAAGTCATTAATTTTCTTGAAGTTATCAATATCGATGAGGAACAGCGCACCATTGTGGCCTTCAGATATTGCCTGCTCCAGCCGGATCGGAACGGTCTCCTGAAAGGCGTTGCGATTTGACAGACCGGTCAGGACGTCATGATGCGCCAGAAAATGGGCTTTCGCATCTGATTTGCGTCGGGCACGAAGATTTTCAAAATGCCGGACAGCCGGATAGCCAAAAGAAAGCAGCAGCAGAAGCAGAATGGTACCGCCGACAACATACATGACGGTCTGATTGCGCTTGGCAGACTCTTCCATGTCAACGAGCAGCCTCAGGGCCAGCTTTGTTTCGTCGCCGCGCTGGATGCGATGATAGACTTCTGCAATTGAATGATTGGACAAGGCTGAATTATCTTGCGCCAGCGTGACCTTATGCAGTTCTGCATTCCAGACCGACGCGACAGATCGGTCTTTGATAGGCAGAAAGCTACCCCATTCTCCCAAATGCGCGCCATCAACATGACTTTCAAACTTGGAATAAGTCAGAAGATAATGGACATCCATCAGACTGCTGTGGCGTTCCGCCACAAACCGGCTATCGGTCGCGTGTGTGTGTCTGGTGTGGTTGACGGAGGCTCTCTCTTGTTGCTCACCAGATGCGTGAGTGGGACGTTCATCATCGATGAGTCGAGCGTCAGAATTGCCGTTTTCAAAATGGGACAGGTTTGTAAATGTGGCAACGCAGGAACAATCGGCATCGATAAAGTCGACTTGAAAGATTTTCCCGACAGCAAACAATTCTGAGACCGCATCAACGACAACACCAAGCTTGGCATTGGAGATAGTCACCGGTTCTGCATCCCTCGACAAGGTCGGCAACCCGTCACCCAGCCGGTTATCCAGATAGTGTGACCAGTCACGACCAATCCCGCTGGCCTGTTGCGTCAGCATCAAATTAAGCGAATGGTCTACCGCCAGCTTTGCCACAAAAAGGAAGCAAAGACCTGACACCACAATGATCGCAAGAGTTTTGGTTGTTATGTGCTTCATCATCCACCTTACACGCGGGCGGACTATGAAGTTAATTTCTTAAATTCAGGCCAATTGATATCGCAAACAAGGCATTGTTATTATATGTAAAACTTGAAATAAACACCTCGGGCCTGCGCTGAATAGGGAGATGAAACCCAGGCCCTGATTTGAAGAAAACACATCAAGCGGACAACCCTGGATTTTCTATGAGCATAAGTATTTACATCGATGCAGATGCTTGTCCGGTCAAGGATGAAATCTACAAGGTGGCTTTCCGCTACAATGTGCCTGTTTGGGTTGTCAGCAACAGCTTCATGCGCATTCCGGACCATCCACTTGTCAGCCGCATGATTGTAAGCGCTGGACCGGATGTGGCAGATGATTACATCGCAGAACGAGCTGACGAAAATTCTGTGGTCATAACCGCTGATATATTGCTCGCAGAAAGGTGTTTGAACTCAAATGCCATTGTCATCAGCCCCAGTGGAAAGCCATTTACAGAAAACTCAATAGGCAGTGCTGTGGCAACACGCGCATTGATGGAAGGCCTGCGCTCAACGGGCGATATCACCGGTGGACCTCCACCGTTTTCAAAAGCCGATCGCTCCCGGTTTTTGTCAGCAATGGATCAGGCGCTGGTTCGGTTGAAACGGAAAAACTGATGCGCCGCTGTTTAAATCCGTAAGCCGATTTACCGGTTAAAAAGCCAAACGCAGCAACCCCAGCGAAGCAAGGCCGATCAGAAGCCAAAGTGCCAGAGCCTTGAAGGATTCCGGACTGGAGCGCACAAATTTACGGCTGCCCAGAAACACGCCTATGGCCATGGGAACCAGGAAAACCACGAACCGCGTCATCACATCGCCGGTAATAATGCCTGATCCGAACGTAAAAGCTGTCGCATAGATATTGCCAAGCAGCAGAAACGCCACAATGGACGCGCGTGTCACGGCTGCAGAAGCCGAGTTCGCGAGCATCAGCAGCACCACTGGCAACCCACCCACTGCACTCACCCCGTTCACAGCACCGGATATAATTCCGGTTCCGAAAATCGACACAGCGTAGTTCGCCGCACGGAACACGAAACCACGCAGCAGCGCAAAGCTGATGACCAGAATGATGACGGAAATAATGATCCTCACCAACGCCTGATCCACATGGATCAAGGCATACAGGCCCAGTGGAGCGCCAACCACATAGCCCAAAAGCAGCCAGCCCAGAAGTCTTCGGTCAACTGATCGCCACACAGCAGGCAGCATGCCCACACTGGCAGCTATCTCCAGCATGAACACGAAGGGGATGACTTCAACCGGTGGCAGAACCAAAGTCAGGCTGGCAACCACAAGCGCAGAAAATCCAAAACCGCAATAGCCCCGGATCAGACCGGCTATGAACACCGCGGAAAGGCAATAGACCAGCATTCCCAGGCTCAAATTGCCAATAACTGTGTCCACAAGACCCCCTTGGCCCATCGGGTCCACCGGCCCCCTGGGCCGTGTACCCGTCAGAATAATTCAATCGGGTACAGGTCCCTAAGCACCTATCGCATAGTCTTCCATGGGCGGACAGGAACAAACCAGATTTCTGTCGCCGTGAACATTGTCCACGCGAGACACAGGCATCCAGTATTTCGTTGCTGTATCAACCCCTTTTGGATAGGCGGCAATCTTGCGGCTATAGGGGTGGCTCCACGCATCCGCGGTCACTTCTTCTGCCGTATGTGGCGCATTGTGTAATGGGTTATCGTCCTGAGGCCATTCACCCCGCTCAATACAGGCAGCTTCTTCGCGAATGGCAATCATGGCATCAACGAAACGGTCAATTTCTGACAAAGGTTCGGATTCTGTCGGCTCGACCATCAATGTCCCGGCAACAGGCCAGGACATGGTCGGGGCATGAAAACCATAATCAATCAAGCGCTTGGCGACATCATCGACCGTCACACCGGCACTTTCTTTCAGGGGTCGCACGTCAATAATGCACTCATGGGCGACCCGGTTATTCTTTCCAGTAAACAGGATCGGATAATGATCTTTAAGCCGCTCGGCGATGTAGTTGGCATTCAAAATTGCGATCTCACTGGCAGTCTTCAGACCATTGCCGCCCAGCATACGGATATACATCCACGAAATTGGCAAGATTGATGCAGAGCCATCTGGCGCCGCAGACACAGCGCCGTTTGAGCCCAA
>CAZOCA010000541.1:0-3210 GCA_964578105.1 uncultured Pararhizobium sp. | reverse complement strand
GTCCAAACGCATCTCTAAGGTTCTGCTCTCCAATGATAGCGGCGTACCATTTGAGAGAAAATCCATCCGGTGGAAACTGAATGATATTGCCGGATGTGAAGGAAGCGCCCAGAACAACAAAGGTCGGTGCGGATAAGGTCAGCAATGTTAGAATGACCAGCGACCAATAAACGATTTGCTGAGAACGGGATCGATTCATTTTCGCGATCCATCCAGCGCCAGAGTTCCAGCACCAAAGACGGCGAATATGACGCCGACCAATATGGATCCAAGTGCGATCAGCAACAGGGCGAGTGTCGAGCCGAACCCTTGATCAGACGTACGGAAAAACTGGTCATAAATGGCGTTTGCAATGAAATCCTGCGTGCCACCTCCCAGAATGGCCGGCATGGCAAAATCGGTCAAAGACAGCGTTAAAACCACTAGACCGGCGCCAATCAGACCGGGCTTTGCCATAGGCAGAACGATATGGGTCATTGTCTTGACCCAGCTTGCACCCAATGAACCGGATGCCGCTTCTATCTCCTCGGGAATGGCCGTCAACGCCGGTGCCAGCATGAGCACCGCAAAGGGCAGCATGTACTGCACAAGGCCAAACAGAACAGCCGGATAGTTGAACAAAAGCCGCAACGGCTCGACGCCAACAAGCCCCAACACATCATTCACAATGCCTTGATTGCCAAGGATGATCAGCCATCCATAGGCACGGACAACCTGCCCGATGAAAAACGGAAGAAACAGTGCAATAAGAAGGAATTTGCGCACAAAGGAACTGGGTGTACGGACCATGATGTAAGCATAGGGAAACGCCAGCATAAGCGTTACGATTGTAACGATCACCGCGCCCAGCAAACTGCGCCAGACCACAGTGAAAATAAACGGTTCGGACAACGCACGTATGTAATTATCAAGGGTCCAGTAGTCCGAAAACAGAAATGTAGACCTGTCCAGAACCCGCAGCGATGAATCCCCGATGTAAAGCAGTCCAACCACCAATGTTCCCACAAGTACAATGGCTGGCGTCAGCATCAGATATGGCGTGAACTTGCCGCCGCCTTTTGGCCATACGGCCGCAAAGGCTGCCTCTAGGACATCCATGACACGCCATAAAATTGGATATGAGGAAGGGCTACGTTGCATTTGGGTGCGTGCTCTTTAGGGACAGCACCGGGCGATCAAAACGACCGCCCGGTGAACCTTTGTAGCGGGGCTATTAGCCCTGCATGATGGTTTTGAATTTGGAGAACCAATCGCTCTCATTTTCGACCTGTACTTGGCCGGAGACGCGAATGAGACGCTCAAAGTCTTCAGGCTTTGTCGGATAGGCAGGATCACCCGCCATGCCTGGAGGAGGTGTCAGGCCTGGTACAACACCTGGGAGACCAAGACCATCCAGCCAGATCTGCTGGGATTCTTTCGTCAGAGCGCTGTTGATATAGGCTTTGGACCAGTAGAGATCGCCTTCAGAGTGACCTTTTGGAATCCAAAGTCCATCGGTGTCGAACTTCGCGCCCTCTTCCGGCACAGTCCAGGCAATATCAACGCCATTCTTCTTGGCACCCAGAGCATTGGTGGAAATGGTGCAAGCCGCATCAATTTCACCATTCTGGAACCAGGTCACAAAGTCTGGATCTTCGCCAAGAAGCGGGTTCTGATCTTTCATCTTGGTGATGAATTCCCAGGCTGGGTCCATGGCATCTGGAATACCATCCAGACTTCCGCCACCAGCAACCTGTGCCGGGAAGTGGAAACCAATGCCATCATTGTAAAAAGCCAGACGACCCTTAAACTTCGGATCAAGCAAATCGTGATAGGATTTGGGCGGGCCATCGGGGAACGCAGATGGACGGTAGGCCAGTACATAAACATAGCCATATGTGTTCACGATCGGGTAGCCATCAACACCAACAGGCTTGGCCAGATCCGTTGTTCCGGGAATGTTGGACAGATCAGACAGATCTTCACACACGCCGCGCAGAGCGGATTTTGTTGCGTTTGTTGTCGTATCCCAATTGATGTGGATCGGTGGTGTCCGACCTTGAGCAACTGCCGCCCAGACTTTCGGCTGGATTTCGTTGTCTTCGGTCAAATCATGGATCACACGAATACCGGTTTCAGCGGTGAAGCGATCTGAAACGCCGTTCTTCAGGGCTTCGACCCATGGGCCACCCCATGCACGTACGATGATTTCAGACGGCTTATCCGGCTCTGCGGCACGAAGAATAGATGGTGCGGAGGCCACAAAAACACCGGCAGCACCAACGGTGGCTGTGGTCTTCAGCAGTTGCCTGCGATTGAATGTCTTGTCTATGGGCATATAAATACTCCCTGTTTCTGGTTCAGGCCCGACACGTGTCAGAGGCCATTAGGATGCGACAAAAATATGTAAGTCGCGGTTCATCCACCCGATGTGGACAGTCTCTCCAACATCGTGAGTAGCGAAGTCATTTTGATCATGATGAAAAATGCGTACGGGTTCATCTCCCAATTCTTGAACCGACAGCTCATAGAGCAACCGTTCGCCTTCAAAGATTACATCTTTTACGACGCCCTGGAACGTAACGTCCAGCTTGCCAAGCGCATCCGGTGCTGCAGCAATTCGAATTTGCTCAGCCCGCACAGCGCACCGCGCTTGCATGCCTGATGCTGCTGCATCAGCACTGCTGCGCAAAATGCCGGACAGGGTCAAATCACCAACATGCACCTCAGCGCCCTCAGCGCTTGTCGACATCAGCTTCCCATCGAAAAGATTGGTCACACCAATGAAGTTGGCAACGAAGGGATTGTGCGGGGTGCGGTACATCTGCGTTGGTGAGGCATCCTGCTGGATTTCACCATTATCCATCACAATGATCTGGTCTGAAACCACCAGAGCTTCGCGCTGATCATGGGTGACATTGATCGTTGTGACACCAAGCTCTTTTTGAATTCGGCGGAATTCCAGCTGCATTTCCTCGCGCAGCTTTCGGTCCAGCGCTGCCAGGGGTTCATCCAGCAATAAAAGGTCTGGCTCGAAAACCAAAGCGCGCGCAATCGCCACCCGCTGTTGCTGCCCACCGGACAGCTCGTTCATACGCCGGTTTTCCAAGCCATCCAAACGCACCAAATTCAGAAATTCCAAAACGCGTGCAGGAATTTTTTTAGCATCAAATCGACGCATTTTCAGCGGAAATGCAACATTTTGAGCTGCAGTCATATGTGGAAACAAGG
>CAZOCA010000540.1:1106-3212 GCA_964578105.1 uncultured Pararhizobium sp. | reverse complement strand
TTGCAGGGCTGAAAAGGAAATTTTCATGGCGTCAGACCCGGGACAGAACAAGATCAATGCGCAGGCCTTTTATGATCTGATGTTCAACCAATGTCAGCCGCGTGCAGCTATCGAAGCCTATGTGGGTGACGCGTACATCCAGCACAATCCGCATGTTGCTGATGGCAAAGAAGCCTTTATTGCGTATTTCGAGCGTATGGCGCGGGACTATCCCGGCAAGAAAACCATCTTCAAGCGGGCGATTGCGGAAGACAATATGGTGGTGCTGCACTGTCATCAATTATGGCCGGGCAGTGATGATTATGCCGGTATCGACATCTTTCGCTTTGATGAGAACGGGAAAATCGTGGAGCACTGGGATGTATTGCAGGTGATTACGGATGAGGCTGCAAACGACAATGGGTTGTTCTGAAGCGGGGTGCGCATCAGGTTGGGCTGGAGTGGGCACCAGCGTTGGTGGGTCGGCAAACTATTTCAGGTGAGGGTGTATTGAGATGTCCGATACAGATTATGCGGCGGCTTTGGCGCGTTATCGGGCCATCATGGACGCTTTTCCAGATATTGTGGTCAGAGGAAAAGCCAATCCTTACACGTCTATGAACGGCAATATGTTCAGCTTTCTCGACAAGTCGGGAATGCTGTGTTTGCGTCTTTCCAAGGCGGAGCGGGCAGACTTCGTCGCCCATTATGGAACCGCACCAGTGGAGCAATATGGCGCTGTCATGAAAGAGTATGTCGCCGTTCCGGAAGATCTTGCATCCGACCCGGATTCGCTTCGGGACTGGTTTGAAAAAAGCGCCGCATACGCCGCTACATTGCCAGCGAAGGCGACGAAGCGGCGTTAGTCACCGCTCCCATCAAGGGCAGGGATTGCCGTGTATGACGTGCAATTCATTGATCCGGTCTTCCAGTTCTTCGGTGATGGTCAAATCGCCAGCCTCAAGTGCGTTGTCCAGCTGCTCCAGCGTGGTTGCGCCGATAATGTTGGAGGTGGTGAAAGGGCGGGATGCGGTGAAGGCGATGGCCATCTGAGCTGCATCGATGCCAAATTCTTTTGCCAGTGCAACGTAGGCGGTGTAGGCCTCATCAGCGCCGGGACCTTCATAGCGGGCCTGACGGGCAAACAGGGTGCGCCTTGCCCCCTTGGGCCGGGCACCGTTCAGATATTTTCCGGTTAGATAGCCCTGGCCGAGGCTGGAATAGGCCAGCAGCCGGACATCTTCCCGGATTGCCAGTTCTGCCAGATTGGCCTCAAAGGTGCGGTTGACCAGATTGTAGGTGTTCTGGATGGAATGGACGCGTTCCAGACCCATGTGGCGATGGGCCTCCAAATATTTCATGGCGCCCCAACTGCTTTCGTTGGACAGGCCGATGGCGCGGATTTTCCCGGCCGTGACCAACTCGCTCATCACTTCCAGTGTTGCTTCGATCGGTACTTCGTCTTCATGCCGTCCCGGATCCTTGAACTGCATGGGGCTGGCGCCGAAGCTTGGCATGTTCCGGTCGGGCCAGTGAATCTGATAAAGATCGATATAGTCTGTCTTGAGCCGGGCCAGACTATTGTCGACTGCCTCCATTATGTTGCGGCGGTCGAGTTTCGGCAGTGAATCACCATCGCGAAACCAGTTATTGCTGCTGCGGCCGACAACTTTGGTGGCAAGAATCACCTGATCCCGGTTTTTGCGAGCTTCAAACCAGTCTCCGATAATCTCCTCTGTTCGTCCGACGGTCGCGGCTTTTGGCGGTATGGAATAGAGTTCCGCCGTGTCGAAGAAATTGATACCACCTTCAAGGGCGCGGTCCATCTGGGCAAAGCCTTCGGCCCTGGTGTTCTGCTCCCCAAAGGTCATGGTGCCAAGGCAGAGGGAAGAAACAGTCATATCAGTGCGGCCAAGCCTGCGCATGTCCATTGGGTGATGTCCTGAGATTTTTTGAAGGAAAATTCGGATGGACGCAAATTTTACGAGGGGTTTTCGGTTCTGTCCAGTTCGATTCGCGCCAGCAGGGCTTCTACATCCGGCAGAATGCGTTGCACAATGACGGCGACGCCTTCTGCGGTGGGGTGAATTTTGTCGGGCAGGTTCAGGGTGGCCTCACCGGCTACAC
>CAZOCA010000540.1:0-1096 GCA_964578105.1 uncultured Pararhizobium sp. | reverse complement strand
CGGCAACACCGTCCAAAAAGAAGGGGTAAAACACAGTGTCGTATTTTTTGGCAAGATCGGGAAAAATGGTGTTGAAGGCGTTGCCGTACTCAGCGCCCAGATTGGGTGGGGCAAGCATTCCGGCGACCAGAACTTCAATATTGCGCTCCATAAACCGGGCAAGGGACGCCTCCACCGCTTCGCGCGTAATCGTGGGGTTCACGCCGCGCAGGGCATCATTCGCGCCCAGTTCATAAATCACACCGTCCACATCTTCGCCAATTGACCAGTCGAGCCGCGCCAGGCCGCCACTTGTGGTATCTCCAGAAACGGCGACGTTGCGCACTTCGACATCCAGACCTTTTGCAATAAGCGCCTTTTGTAACTGCACAGGAAAGGCTGCATCGGGTGGCAATTGGTAGCCGGCGGACAGGCTGTCGCCGAAGGCTGCCAGAATGATCTTCTCCTCTGCCATGGCCGGACCGGTCCAAATGGCCGTTATCCACGTAAGCAGAAACGCAACAGGTATTATTTTGCAATGCATCAGAAGTGTCCCATATGACCAACAGTCTTTTCGTGCCGCTTCCGAACTATATAGGGCTTTAATCTGTGAACGAAACACCTTCTTCCCAATCCACCGGACCTGCAATCCGTCTCGATGATGTGCATCTCAGCCTTGGTTCCGGTGCGGGCCGGGTTCATATTCTCTAAGGGTTTTCGTTTGAAGTGGAACGTGGCACCTCGCTTGGGCTGATTGGTCCCAGCGGATCCGGCAAGTCGACCCTTTTGATGGTGATTGGCGGTTTGGAGCGGGCTGATAGCGGTGTCGTGGAAATCGCCGGGCAATCCTTTGAAAAACTCAGTGAAGATCAATTGGCTGTGTTCCGCGGAAGGCATATCGGGATCGTCTTCCAGTCCTTCCATCTGATTGCCAATATGACGGCTCTAGAGAATGTTGCCGTACCGCTGGAACTGGCCGGTGTGCCAGACGCTTTTGACCGGGCGCGCAGTGAGTTGGAAAGTGTCGGACTTGGAGAGCGTGTCACCCATTATCCGTCTGAATTGTCGGGTGGGGAGCAGCAGCGTGTTGCCATCGCCAGAGCGCTTGCCCCCAGAC
>CAZOCA010000539.1:0-3215 GCA_964578105.1 uncultured Pararhizobium sp. | reverse complement strand
GTCTCAATTCAGATGCGGTCCTTCACGGAGCGGCCGGTCTACCGGATGTCAACTTTCCAGACGGCACCGAAGCGGGGCAGGACTTTTCGATGAAAATGCGCTCGACGCTTGATCTTTACGCCAATATCCGTCCGGTCCGCAGCTTTCCAGGCGTTCCCTCTCCGCTACAGGGTCCAATGGGCCGCATAATTGATTACATCATCGTGCGCGAGAATACAGAAGGGCTTTATGCTGCGCGATCCGGCGGAAACATTATTCGCGATGAAGTTGCGACCGACACAATGGTTTTCACCAGATTTGGCATTGAGCGAATTTGCCATAAAGCCGCTGAGCTAGCTTTAAGCCGCAATGGCGCACCAGCGGATGGCATAAAACGCGTAACGATTGTTGATAAAGCAAATGTACTGCGCGGCTACGCCTTTTTCCGAAAGGTCGCCCTTGAGGTGTTTGCGGGATACCCGGAACTGGAAATTGAGTGCATACTGATAGACGCAGTAACAGCGGATATGCTGCAGCGACCAGAGCACTTTGATATCATCGTGACCGAGAACATGTTTGGAGACATCATATCTGATCTAGCCGCAGCAACCGTCGGCGGACTGGGCATTGCCCCTTCCGCTGAAATCGGTGACCAGCATGGTTATTTCCAGGGCATTCACGGTTCCGCGCCAACATTGACCGGGAAAAATCTGGCGAACCCGATTGCAACAATCCTGTCTGCGGCAGAAATGCTTTCGTGGCTTGGCGGAAAACACAACATTCCCTCGCTTCTGGCTGACGCCAAACGAATTTCAGATTCGGTGACACAAATTCTTGCCGAGGCACAGCATGTCACCGCAGACTTGGGTGGCACAGCATCAACAACCGACTGTACCAATGCCATCATTCAAAAAATGAACAACACTGTCGTTCAGCCTGCCTGAACCAATTCGCACCGGACCGCTTTCATGCCCGACACACCGCCCTTATCCCTCAACCTACCCAGATTTGGTCTGGGCGGCGGGCCAATTGGAGGCCTGACCAGGGGCATGACGAATGAGGACGCGAGAAAACTGCTTGAAGCCGCCTGGGACGGCGGTCTGCGCTATTTTGATACCGCGCCCTGGTACGGCAACACCCATAGTGAACACAGGGTCGGTTCATTTCTAAGGGAAAAACCCCGTAACAGCTTCATTCTGACAACCAAGGTTGGGCGACTCTACAAAAAACCAGATCGGGACTTTGATTTTGAGAATTCCAGATGGCGCGCACGCTGGCCCGGCGGTCTGCCAATGGTTCCAAATCTTGACTATTCCTATGATGGCATCATGCGCTCCTATGAAGACAGCATTCAGCGAACCGGCATAACCCGGTTTGATGCACTAGCCATTCACGACCTTGATATCCGCCATCTCCAGAGCGAAGAGCGGGTAAGCGCCGCCTTTGCGCAGCTGACCAGCGGCGGCTTCAGGGCGTTATCCGAGTTGAAAAGCGCAGGTGAGATTCAGGCAATCGGTGCCGGGATCAATTTCTCCGGATATATCGGGCGTTTCCTCAAGGAATTTGACCTTGATTATTTTCTCGTGGCCATGCCCTACACACTTGCCGACCAGTCAATTTTGCACACCGAATTGCCACTGTGTGAAAAACATTGTGCGCGGGTGATTGTGGGCGCGCCGTTTGCATCAGGAATGCTGGCCTCCGGCGCACGGCCAGACGCACAATTCAACTACGCAGAACCAACGGCTGAGGCCCGCTCAAAGGTCAACGCCATCAAGGCGGTTTGCACGCGACATGGTGTGTCCATGTCCGCTGCCGCTCTGCAGTTCCCGCTTGGGCATTCCGCGGTCACATCTGTCGTATTCGGTGCGGAAACCGATCAACAGGTGGCCGCTAACATCGCCGCTACAACAGAGCCGATCACAGAGAATTTCTGGCTGGATTTGCGCACAGAAAAGCTGATTGCGCCAGATGCCCCCATACCACCCAGCGCAGCATAATTCAGGAAAGCAAACAGCAGGAATGACAAAGCGCAATGACTAAGATTTGGGAAGTTTACGCACTCAAATATTCCGAACGCAATGATCGGACCCGGGCCGACAGCTTCATATTTGAAGAGAACATCAACCAGCAGCATGACATGGATTATTTCATCTGGTTGTTACGCTGCAATGATGAGCTGATACTGGTCGATACGGGCTATGACGCGCGCGACGCGGTGCCAAGACAACGCCCGACCCTGCGCGAGCCAGCGGACGCACTTCGGCAGTTTGGTGTGCGGCCCGAAGATATAACCGATCTCGTGATCACTCATTTACATTATGATCATGCTGGCGGATTACCGCAATTTCCCAATGCCACCATTCACATTCAGGCAGCGGAAGTGGCCTATGCCACAGGCCCTTGCATGTGCCATGACGCCCTGCGCATGCCTTATACGGCCAGCCATCTATGCGATCTGATTCAGCGCATCTATTCCGGCCGAGTGGTGTTTTACGAGGGCGACGCGCAAATTGCCGATGGCGTCATAGCTTACCAGATTGGGGGACACTCCCGCGGATTGCAGGCTTTGGGTGTGCAAACGGAGAGCGGCACACTTTGTCTGGCGTCAGATGCATCCCATTATTACGAGAATGTATTTTTACGAAAACCATTTCCCATTGTGGTGGATGCTCAGAACATGTTGGATGGATTTAACCGGCTCGAAGAGATCGCCACCGATCGCTCGCTGATCATTCCCGGCCATGATCCTCTGGTCACGAGTTATTTTCCAAACTGGCAGGATTGCGACTTTATTTACCGGCTCGACAAGGGCAGCAAAATTCCATTCGATCTATGAGGTCAGGACCGACAAAGAACCCGTAGCCGCATCATGGCCACAACACCGAACAACGGCCCCAGCGCCAGCCCCGCCAGCACTGTCGGCCAGCCAAAGAGGGAGGCAAGCAGTGGCGTGGTCTGGACCGTGACAATGGTCAGAGCAAAACCAAGGGCGGTTTGAAATGTCATCAGGCTTCCAGCCTGATCGGGCGGTGCGAAATCTGCCACCAACGCTGAAAACTGGGCAGAATCGGGAATAATGCTGATACCCCAGATCACCACGACAATCAGCGTCAGCCAGGCCGGCCCACCAAAACTCAGCGCAGCCGCCAGCGCCGACAGACCGCTGATAATCATAGCAATAATGGCGACTTCTGCCTTGCCGATCCGATCAGCTACGAGTCCCGCCAATATGC
>CAZOCA010000538.1:0-3226 GCA_964578105.1 uncultured Pararhizobium sp. | reverse complement strand
TCTGGCGGCAGCGTGTGCGGCCATCCCTTGCGACAAACCGCCGTGTTGTGATAGTCGCAGAAGTAGACGGGAAAATTGCAGGATCGGTCCAGCTGGATTGCGACCTGATGCCCAACCAGAAGCACAGAGCTGACGTGTCCAAACTGCTGGTCCACCCATCATACAGGCGCCAGGGAATTGCGCGAAACCTGATGCAGGAATTGGAGAGACAAGCTCTGCAACGCCAACTCACCCTTTTGGTGCTGGACACAAGGACAGGTGATGACGCGCAACCTCTCTACGTCTCAATAGGGTTTGAAGTTGCCGGAACTGTACCTGGATTTGCATTAGACCCATTTTCCCGGAAATTTGATGCCACAACCTATATGTTCAAAATGCTAAGGACCTAATTCTGGAAAGTCACATGGCATCAAAACCACCACTTCGAATCCAAAACCGCGACGCACGCCGTCTCTGGCTGGCAGCGCAAGGATTGGCGACACCGCCAACGGGGCCATTGGACACAATGGACATCATCCGCAAGCTTGGTTTTGTTCAGCTGGATACAATCCGCGTTGTCTCACGCGCACATCATCATATTATCTGGAATCGCAACCAGCATTATCGCGAACCAATGCTCAACAAACTGATGGCGGAGCACCGTCAATTGTTTGAGCATTTCACCCATGACGCGTCCGTTATACCCATTGAGTTTTATCCCATGTGGCAGCGCCAGTTCCGCCGTATGAAACACCGCTATGACCGTGCCGGATATTTCAGCTCCATGCCGAATGAAGAGGGTCGCGAGGCCATCAAACAACGCATTGCGCAAGAAGGTCCGCTTTCCACCCACGCCTTCGACACGAAAATCAAAGGTCCAAAAGAAATGTGGACCCGACCTCCGCACAAACTGGCACTGGACTACATGTGGTTCTGCGGCGAATTGGCCACCTCACACCGCGAAAATTTCAAGAAATTCTACGATCTGACCCACAATGTCATCCCAGTGGATTTACACAGTCAGGACCATGGTGACGAAGCACAGATCGATTGGCTCTGCGACGCTGCTCTTCAACGCATCGGCTTTGGCACGCTGGGCGAAATTCAAAGGTTCTGGGGGGCAACCGACGCCAGCGAAGTCAAGAACTGGGCTAGCAGACACAGTGCAAACCTTATTGAGGTGGAATTGCAGGCAGCCGATGGCAGTTGGAGTACGGCAATTGCGCGACCAGATATCGAAACGCGTCTTGCCAATACACTGCCCCCAACCTGACGCCTGCGGATTCTCAATCCATTTGACCCGGTCATTCGGGATCGAAATCGCCTGAAACGCCTTTTTGGTTTTGACTACCGCATCGAGATTTTTGTCCCCGCCGCCAAGCGGCAATGGGGATATTATGTATTTCCAATTTTGGAAGGTGACCGGTTGGTCGGGCGCATTGAAGCCAAAGCCGATCGGGCGAAGGGGCATTTGAACGTCCTGAATCTCTGGTCAGAACCCAAAGTCAAATGGACCAAAGCGCGTTCAGAAAAACTAGCCGCCGAACTGGACCGCTTTGCAAGGTTTGTATCTTTGCAGGAAATCAACTGGCACTGCGGCACTCAACCAGAATAGCCGCATTCGAATTTGGAGCCGGGGTGAAACAAACACCACCCCGGCTCCACAAAATCAATCGAGGGCTTTGACGATGTTCTCAACCATCTTCTTGGCGTCAGACAACAGCATCATCGTATTGTCCTTGTAGAACAACGTATTGTCGATGCCGGCATAGCCAGACCCAAGCGAGCGCTTGATGAAGAGGCATGTGCCAGCCTTATCCACATCAAGTATCGGCATTCCATAAATAGGCGATGTCTTATCGTCACGTGCCGCTGGATTGGTCACATCATTTGCACCGATCACAAACGCCACATCGGCTTGAGCGAATTCGGAATTGATGTCATCCAGTTCAAACACGTCATCATAAGGGACATTGGCTTCCGCCAGCAGCACATTCATGTGCCCCGGCATACGGCCAGCCACCGGATGAATGGCGTATTTCACTTCCACGCCTTCTGCCTTCAGCTTGTCACCCATTTCCCGCAACGCATGCTGCGCCTGCGCAACAGCCATGCCGTAGCCTGGCACGATAATGACCTTGGAAGCATTTTTCATAATGAAGGCTGCATCCTCCGCAGACCCCTGCTTCACCGTCCGCTCAATTCCATCATCACCGGTGGGAACAGCAGCAGCATCGCCGCCAAAGCCACCAAGGATCACAGAGATAAAGGAACGGTTCATACCCTTGCACATGATGTAGGACAGGATTGCACCTGAAGAGCCAACCAAAGCACCAACAATAATCAAAGCCAGATTGCCAAGGGTAAAACCGATACCGGCAGCAGCCCAACCTGAGTAGGAGTTCAACATGGACACCACGACGGGCATATCCGCGCCGCCGATAGGTACGATGATCAGGCCACCCAGAATAAGGGACAGCAATACAATCATCCAGAAGACGAAATGGCTTTCAGTACCAATCAGGATCATCAGAAGGATGACAATACCAGCAGCAAGCGCAATGTTGATCGCATGACGCATAGGCAGAATGATCGGCGTGCCGCTCATGCGGCCATCCAGTTTCAAAAACGCAATGACCGAGCCTGTAAACGTGATCGCGCCAATGGCAACACCAATGCTCATCTCGATCAGGGCAGCAGCCGGAATTTCACCAACGGCACCAATGCCAAACGCAGTTGGCGCATAGAGTGCAGCGGCAGCCACGAATACGGCGGCAAGACCAACCAGCGAGTGGAACGCTGCCACAAGCTGCGGCATCGCCGTCATCGGTATGCGTTTTGCTATGACGGCACCAATGCCACCACCGATACCAATGCCAAGTACGGTCAGAACAATACTGCCAACCGATGTACCTGAGAGAAACAGTGTGGTGATAATGGCAATTGCCATACCAATCATGCCGAAACGGTTACCCTGTCGGGCAGTTTCAGGATTGGAAAGACCACGCAGCGCCAGAATAAACAGAACGGCTGCGACGAGATAAAGAAGTGCGGAAAAACTTGCTGACATGTGTTCGGGCCCCTACCGCTGCTTCTTTTTGTACATCGCCAGCATGCGCTGGGTCACAAGAAAGCCGCCAAATATGTTTACGCTGGCCAAAATCAGCCCGATGAAACCGAACGTCCGCGCGACACCGCCACTATCACCTGAGGTGAGATCCACCCCAACGGCCAACAATGCACCAAC
>CAZOCA010000537.1:0-3228 GCA_964578105.1 uncultured Pararhizobium sp. | reverse complement strand
CACTTGCAACTGTGCCTTCCATAATCTTCAGCAACGCCTGTTGTACGCCCTCGCCCGATACGTCCCGGGTGATAGAGGGGTTGTCGGACTTGCGGCTGATCTTGTCGATCTCATCAATATAGACGATGCCGCGCTGTGCGCGTTCCACATTATAGTCTGCCGACTGAAGAAGTTTCAGGATGATGTTTTCCACATCTTCACCGACATAACCTGCTTCTGTCAGGGTTGTTGCATCGGCCATGGTAAAGGGCACATCCAGGATGCGCGCCAGAGTTTGCGCCAGCAATGTTTTACCACAGCCAGTTGGACCAATCAGCAATATGTTGGACTTCGCCAGTTCGACATCAGCGTTCTTGGCTGCATGATGCAGGCGCTTGTAGTGATTGTGGACAGCCACCGACAATACTTTTTTGGCGTGGAACTGACCGATTACATAATCATCAAGGACTGTGCAAATTTCCTGAGGTGAAGGAACGCCATCACTGGATTTTACAAGCGATGTCTTGCTTTCCTCGCGAATGATATCCATGCACAGCTCAACGCATTCATCGCAAATGAACACGGTCGGCCCGGCAATCAGTTTGCGGACTTCGTGCTGGCTTTTGCCACAGAACGAACAATAGAGCGTATTCTTTGCGTCCGAACCGCTGCCACCACTGCTACCAGTCCCGCCGGAAATCTTGCTCATTTAGTCTACCTTCACACTCATAGGTTTGGCCCCACACTTTTCCAAGCATACGATGGTCGGAGCGATAGTAAAGCGCTGAACACCACCAAATGCCTCATTAGAGCCATTGAAGAAAGTTTTTGCCACAAAAACACTAACGAATCCAACCACGAAGATCATAAGGATCGCTATTGATCCCGGTTTCGCTGTTGGATTTGTTCATTATTGCTGCAGTTTCGGTCTTAATCAGACTTTTTGCTAAGCCCCTTGCCATCACCCGATTCACTGCGGTTTTCAACCACACTGTCAATCAGGCCAAATGTTTTGGCTTCTTCAGCAGTCATGAAATGATCCCGGTCCAGTGTTTTCTCGACCACGTCATAGTCCTGACCGGTATGTTTGACATAGATGTCATTCAGACGCCGCTTCAGCTTAACGATATCATCCGCATGGCGGGCGATGTCTGACGCTTGTCCCTGAAACCCGCCGGATGGTTGATGCACCATGATGCGAGCGTTCGGCAGGGAGAAACGCATGCCTTTCTCTCCAGCTGCCAGAAGCAAAGAGCCCATGGATGCTGCCTGCCCGATGCACAATGTAGATACGGCAGGTTTGATGAACTGGATGGTATCATAAATTGCAAGGCCTGACGTCACCACACCACCAGGTGAGTTGATGTAGAGCGCAATCTCTTTTTTCGGATTGTCCGCTTCCAGATAAAGAAGCTGGGCACAGGCCAAAGTGGACATGCCATCTTCAACCGGACCGGTGATGAAGATGATGCGCTCCTTCAGCAAGCGAGAAAAAATATCGTAAGAGCGCTCTCCTCGGTTGGTCTGTTCAACCACCATGGGGATCAGCATATTCTGCGCCTGGCTAACGGGATCGTACATTGCAATTCCTATATTTTTTGATGAGCCGCCTTCAAGGTGGGATTCGCGAGGGGCTGTTGTTCGTTGTTGAGCCGTATGTACGGTATGCACCCGGCGAATTAAAGAGGCATTACCGATGAGCCTTACCGAATGAGGTAAATTTTCAAGAATTTTGGCCCTTGAATGAAAAAAACCTTTCGAATCTCGGAAGCTGTGCTAGCCTCAAATAGTCATTAACCATTGAAAGGAGGTGATCTGATGTCGAGTGAAGATCTTATGCAGGCCAAGAGTCCCGTGTTGAACGGAATGGTGTCGGAGCAACCTCTGGCGGCAAGCTAGAACACAGTTTGGGCTCTTGTAGCCTGCCTGTATCTCACGAAAAGAGGTCACTTCGGTGGCCTCTTTTTTTATGTCTTGAAACGCAATCGATATCGCCCATTCTTCAAAGAGATCGAATTCATAGATCAAGCATGCTGGTTTTTCCGCCTGACCGCTCTAGCTCTATGGCTGACTACAACCCCAGACACAATTTGAAGACGGAGCCCCAAGAATGGTTGATCCAGGATCGCAAATGTTCGGCTTTGACGTCCCATTCAGCGCAATTCTTGTGGGAACAAGTGGTGGAATCGGCACTGCACTTCTTGCAGAAGCCACCAAAGGGGTCGCCGCTAACACCGGCGCTGCATCGGGGCATGTCTTCGCGATCAATCGGCAGAAACAGTCATCACGATCGGCGGATGTCACCTCACTAACCGCAGAAGCATTGCATGAAGAACACTTGGCTGAGACCGTTGAGGCTATCAAAGGCAATCTCAAGCAAAACCAGTTTGCTCCCATCCGCCTGATTCTCGTAGCAGTTGGGGCATTGCATACGTCGAAAGGTATGGGGCCTGAGAAATCCTTGCGCGGCATAACGGCCCACTCCATGCAGGAAATTTTCGCCGCAAATGCGGTTGCTCCGGCTCTCGCAGCAAAACATTTTCTGCCGCTGCTGCCAAAATCCGGGCGCACCATTTTTGCCGCGTTATCTGCCCGTGTCGGGAGTATTTCCGACAATCAACTGGGAGGCTGGTACAGCTACCGTGCTTCCAAATCTGCCTTGAACCAGATTCTAAAAACGACATCAATCGAGCTTTCAAGAACTCGGCCAGATGCAATTTGTGTCGGACTGCACCCCGGCACCGTGGATACAAAACTGTCAAAACCGTTTCAAGCCAATGTCCCGGATGGCAAATTGTTCTCAGCAGAACAGTCAGCGGGCTATCTGGTTCAAACATTGTCCAGGTTGACTACAGAGAACAGTGGGCAAGTCCTTGCCTGGGACGGTACGCCTGTTCCAGCATAGTAGAGACCATTTCAGGTATCTTTCATCTGCGCAAGAAATCGCTTTGCCTCATCAGCGGTTTCAAAAATGTGAGGCGCTGTTTCCCGCTGGAAGACCGCGCCAAGTTTAAGGCGCATGAAAGCCGATCCAGAATAGCGCGTAACCGTGCTGTAAAACCGATCCTCCAACTCTTTCACCATTGCGGCATAGTCGTTTTCAATGTCGGGTTCTATGAACGTTCCATCGTAGTTGACGATGGCATCTACGCGGCTTCCCAAATCTGCGCAAACTTCTTCCACCCGCTCGCGAATCAGCGTTACATCTTGCAAATTGCGGATGCGCATTTTTTCCAGATTGAAGAACAG
>CAZOCA010000536.1:0-3229 GCA_964578105.1 uncultured Pararhizobium sp. | reverse complement strand
TTCCAAGACTGTTTTCACGACAGTTTTCAGGCAAGCATCAGAAGCAGCGGCGGCCTGCAAACTAAATTGCAAAATCCGATCCATCAAACAAATGCACATTTTCGCTGGAGAATGACAATCCGATGCTCTCGCCCTTCTCAGCGCCAGCCTGTCCTTCCTGGACAACAAGAAATGTTCCGGCACCCTCAACTTCAATGTGAAGGAGTGAGCCAGCCCCGGTATATTCGCTAACAATAACGCGACCTTGCAACAGCCCATCTCCGGGAGGCACAATTTTCAGATGCTCCGGCCTGATGCCGATCTGCGTTGCTGCCTTCAGATCAAAATCGGATCCCTCCAATTGAGTGGCAAGGCTGTCAGCAGCACAGACATTCATCTTGGGGCTGCCAATGAATTGCGCCACAAACACATTGGCAGGACGCGCATAAAGCTCCCGTGGTGTTCCGACCTGTTCAATCCGCCCATCGCGCAGGACAACAATGCGGTCTGCCAGCGTCATCGCTTCAATCTGGTCATGCGTCACATAAATCATGGTGTTGCCGAGGCGACCATGCAGTGCCGAAATCTCGGCACGCATGTGGACCCGCAATTCTGCATCCAGATTGGACAATGGCTCATCAAACAGAAACACATCGGGATTGCCGACTATGGCGCGCCCGATGGCAACGCGTTGCCGCTGTCCACCGGACAGCTCACGTGGATATCGATCCATCAGCGCGTCCAGTTTCAACGTCGCAGAAGCGTCATCAACACGTTGTTTGATGTCAGTGGCAGGCATCTTCCGGACCTTCAGACCAAAGCCCATATTCTGTCGCACTGTGAGATGCGGATAAAGCGCATAGGATTGAAACACCATGGCTACACCGCGCTTTGATGCAGACACTTCGTTCATGCGCCGCTCACCAATCATGAGATCCCCGGACGTGATGTCCTCAAGACCGGCAATCATGCGCAGCAATGTTGATTTCCCGCAGCCGGACGGGCCGACAAACACAACAAATTCGCCATCTTCAATCGTCAGATCAATATCCCGTATGACCTTCACAGGACCAAAGGATTTGGCAAGATTACTCAGGGCAAGGCTCGTCATGAATGTGTGTCCAATTGGCAATCAGAAATACGGATCATCCCTTCACCCCTGACATTGCAAAACTTTCAATGATCTGGCGCTGGGCAATGAGATAGACGCCCAGGATCGGGATCACAGCCAACGTGGTGGCTGCCAGTTGCAGATGCCAGAGCGGCAGGCCATAGGCATCGGTGAAATTCGACAGCGCCAGAGGCAGCGTGAACTTCTCCAGGCTGGACAGGAACACCAGCGGTTCCAAAAACAGGTTCCATGAATGCAGGAAGGTAATGATTGCCACCGCTGCCAGCGCCGGGCGTGACATGGGAATAGCAATTTTCCACCAGATACCAACCCGTGACAGCCCATCCATTTTCCCGGCTTCTTCCAGTTCCTTCGGCAGCGCCACAAAATATTGACGCATCAAAAAGGTTGCCATCACCCCATGCGCCCCGAAAACCGGCAGCAGGATCAGCGGCATATGGGTATCCATCAGGCCCATCCAGCGGATGAGAAAGAAGTTGGGAATGATGGTCACCTCTTCGGGCACCATCAGGGCCGAAATCAGAAACAGCATCAACAGCGCAGAACCGGCAAACCGCAGCCGCGCCAGCGCGTAGCCAGCCAGCGAGGAGATCACCAGAGTGATCACGGTCACTGCCGCAGAAATATAGAGCGAATTGAAATATTGCTGCGCAAAGGGCTGATGGTCGAACACATCGAGAAAGTTCTGCCAGCGCCATATGGCCGGGAAAAGCGACGGTTGGCCAAAAATCTCTGCCGAGTTTTTAAAACCCGATGAAACCATCCACAAAAATGGAAAGACAAAGGGCACGGCCACGATCAGCAACGAAACGGTCCACAGAACACGTTTGATCAACTGCAATTGTTTTTGAGAAAGGCTCATCCCGACCCTTTCTGGCGCAGGATCAACTGCACAATCGTAAGTGCCAATACAATCACGAACATGATGATGGCTAGCGCAGAAGCATAGCCGACATTGAAGAATTCAAAGCCCTGCTGGTAGATGTAATAGGCCAGCACCAGCGTCCCGTTTTCCGGTCCACCGCCGGTCATCAGATAGATGTGGTCGAACACCTTGAACGAACCGATGGTGGTAATCACCATGATGATCAGCGTTGTGGGGGCCAACAACGGCCAGATCACCATGTGGAAAATTTGCCAGCGGGAAGCGCCTTCCAATTGCGCGGCTTGCTCATAATCCCGAGGGATCGCCTGCAGCGCAGCAATGTAAAGGATCATATTGAGCCCGACCATTTTGATGACGCGGGTGACAATCACGGCGAACATCGCCCAGTCCGGTTCCCGCAGCCAGTTCGGACCGTCAATGCCAATGCTTGCAAGCAATTGGTTGACCGCGCCGGCCTCACCCTGAAGCAGAAACTTCCAGACGATGGCCCAGGCCACGGCAGAGGTGATAACGGGTGCAAAGAAGATGGTTCGGAAGAAAACAACCCCGAAAAAGGGTCGCGATAGCGCAAGTGCCAGCGTCAATGCCAATGCCATATTCATGGGCACCAACCCAAGCGCAAACAGAGCTGAATTGCGCACGACATGCCAGAAATCAGGATTGACCGTTAAGGCATCGCGAAAATTTTCAACACCAACAAAGGTGGATTCCTGACTGAGAAGATTCCATTCGGTCAGGCTGTAAAGGCCCACGGCAATCAGTGGGCCCAAAAAGAAGATGATAAAACCGATCAGCGTAGGGCTGACAAACAGCCACGCTTCAAGCGCCTCTTTGCGGCGCAGGGTCAACCATGGCACGCGCGTTGCGTGCGCCATGGTTGCTGTTTTTTCACTGGGAGTCATGCCCCGGTCCTGTGTAAATGGCCTGTTTGGAATTCAGCCTAGAGTTCCGACTGAATGGCGGCACAAACGGCTTTCAACGCTTCCTCGACATTCGCATCCGCTTTCCACAGCGCATCAAAGCGCGGCTTCATGGCAGCTTCAATCTGAGGTGTCCGCTCATGGCTGGGCAGCACCTGACCATCTGTAATCGCAGCTTTCACATTGGCCATTTGCGCGGCAGGAATAAGCGCATTGGCGTTGGTGAAGGCATCACTGTCCAGAACGGATTTGCGTGCCGGCGGGAAGAACTGGGCCATAACCGCAACATTTTCTGCATTGGTCATATGCGCG
>CAZOCA010000535.1:0-3233 GCA_964578105.1 uncultured Pararhizobium sp. | reverse complement strand
CGTTGCTGGCGTGGGAGCGGGATGGGGAAGAGCTGACAACTTGACCATCCGGGTCAAAGACATCGGCCGTCTGGGTAATGCGGTTGCGCTCCAGCTCCGCAGTGACCTGTACCCGCGCCCGGCCATCACCAACGACCTGGAAGACAATCTCTTCAACGGCACGGCGCAAACGGGCTTCCTGCTCTTTGCGCTTTTCGTCGAGCGCACCCATCATGGCACCGCCGGAGGCGCTGTCCTCGCCATTTGCCAGCAATTGGCCCGCTTCATCAACAATCGAAACGCGCGACGGCTTAAGTCCTGGAACAGCTGATGCAACCAGATGCCTGATTGCCTGTATCTGCCCATTGGTGAGTTCACCACGTACTTTCACCGCTATGGAGGCAGTGGGCGATTCTGAGTCACGTTGAAACAATTGCCGCTCGGGTATGACCAGATGGACCCTGGCCTGCACGACACGCTGCAGGGCGCGAATTGTGCGCGACAGTTCGCCTTCCAATGCGCGTAAGCGATTGATATTTTGAACAAAACTTGTGGCACCTAACGTGTCACCACGGTCGAATATCTCATAGCCGACGCTGCCGCCCGATGAAATACAGCTCTCGGCAAGGGACATGCGCAACCGCAGGACATTTTCCTTTGGCACCAGAACAACAGCACCTTCGCCGCGCAAGTCGTATGGAACGGCCTGACTTTCAAGCTGCTCGATAATTGCAGCTGAATCTTCAAAGGTGAGATCGGTGAATAGCGGCACCATATAAGGCGATGTGACGCGTGAAATGATCAACACAAAAAAGCCGATAAGGACAGCGGCGACGACCCCCATGGCCGCCAAACGCGCAACGCCTATTGATTTGAAAAAACGTGTCAATTCCAGCACGAAGGGACTCTATTCTCGATATTAGTGTGGTGTTGTTGGCTCAGATATTTGTGTTGCTAGGAAAAAATTACCTACCTATTGGTAAACAAGTCCTTAACAAGCCTTAAGATTTAGTGAATCAACGCGTGCAGCGCCTGCAAGATACGCAACTTAAAGGGCACAGTTTTAGGCCTGTTTTGGGACGATATTCAGAGCGCGTCCGCACCGCAAATTTTGGAATTTGGGCATAAAAAAACCGGCGTTTCCGCCGGTTTTTTAGTTTTGTATCATTCAGCGATACTGCTGAATGCGCGTCGTTCGTAAACCAGCCAACCCATGGCTTTCTATTGATAATTGCCAGGATAAAAATTCTACAACCGTTAACGTATAACGACTGCAGGCTTCTTCCAGGCTCAACAGACCACCACGAACAGCGGCTACAACTTCTGCTTTGCGTCGAATGACCCAACGACGAGTTGTCGCTGGAGGCAAATCAGCAATAGTTAGTGGCGACCCGTCAGGGCCGATCACGTATTTGACACGCGGCTTTATGCGATCGGTCATCAGTACTCTCACACTCAAATCTGATGTGACCAGACTTGGAGACAATACCGCCGACGCCTTAAATTTTGCCTAAGGTGACTGTAAGGATTTGCTAAGAATTTGAATGGATGCGAATGGCCCGGGACATATTCTGATTAAACAGAATCATTTGATCGGATTTAGGCGTTTGCTGGCGGGGCACAATCCACGCATCCGCCCGCTACAATCAGAGGTAGAAAGTCACTGCCCGGTGTACATCCACTCCGAGGCCAGTCAGATCAGTTTATAAAATGATTTCAAGTGAACAAAAAGACGCTAGGATCCGAGTTCAACAGCCGTCAACGACGTGATCGGAACACGGGTATCGCCCACCAAAAGTGCCGATGGGAAGGTCTTGAAATCCACCCCTGTTACCTGACCGGAAATCGCAGTTGAAACATCAACAATGCTACCATCTCCATCTCTGGCTTCAACGGTAATGCCGTAAAGCCCGTCCGGAGCGGTGCCTCCGTCATTTGTTGTGCCATCCCAGACATAGTTGGTTTCACCCGGCTCCAAAGTGCCCTCATCTGTGTAGACGATCGACCCGGCTGCATTTCGAATCGTTATCTGGGTATCACTTGCATAGTCGGAAGCATTCAGCTGCCACGTGGCCGCACCATTTTGCAATGTGGTGGCCGAGCCTTCCGCCGTGATATTCTGTCCCAGATACCCAACCAGGCTGGTTGCCTCATTGGAGGCACTGAGTGCAATCAGGGATTCGAGTGAATCATTGGTCTTGATGGCCTGTTCCACGGATGAGAATTGCACCAGCTGATTGGTGAATTCATTTGCATCCATAGGTTCCAGCGGGCTCTGATTTTGCAATTGTGCCGTCAGAATCTGTAGGAATTGATCATAACTCTGAATCAAATCCGACTGATCTGTGCTGGCTACACTGGCTGTGCTGGTTAAGGCGCTGAGAGCGGTCAGGTCCATGTCATGTCTCCAAAAGTCATACGGACAGGTCCAACTGGGTGGACATTCCGATTAGTAAGCTGTTGCTGTGATAGGCATTTGCAATAAGGTCTGCGTGTTCCAACAAACCCAAATCCTGTTCATCAGGCTCAGGCTGGCCATGTCCGTTCGGGTTTTGCTCAAACCCTTCGTGACCATGGGTACCTTGCTCATGATGAGACTGCTGGAAGCCCATATCACCGGACGACAACATGCCAGGAGCCGGACGATCCATGCCACCTGTTGGGGCCGGGTTAGACGGCGCTTGTTGTGCAGCAGAGCTTGATCCCTGATTTTGCGCATTGGTTTGCGCCTGTGTCTGACTTTGGTTTTGGCCTGTGTTCTGGTTGTGGCTAAAACGTTGGTCGGCGCCAGAATTCATGGCTGCTTCGCCGCCACGCACGCCAAGGCTGGACGGCTTCAAAGCGATCGTCAGATCTCCGTCACCGGTTGAAAACCCTTGCGCTTTCAAGGCTTTTTCCAAACCGGCCATATCTTTTTGCAAAAGCGCAAGCGTTTCGGGTTTTTCAACCATCAACTGCGCTGTCAGATTTGCATTGTTGGCGATGTTCAGCTTGACCGTGATGGTGCCCATGGATTCCGGTGTCAGCCGGATTGTGAACTGATTGTTGCCATCCGCCTTATTGCGCGCCATCTGCACTGCAATGTCAGGTGAATTTATAGTCGGGTTGGGTCTCCCGCCGCTATCCTGTCCTTGAGCTTGGGATTGCGTTAGGCCGCCTTGCGAAAGCTGTGAGCGGAACCCGCTATCTGTTGATTGCGGCAAAGTTGCCAATTGTGTCTGGCTCTGCGGCAAACCTTCGGAACTGCCGCGTTG
>CAZOCA010000534.1:0-3239 GCA_964578105.1 uncultured Pararhizobium sp. | reverse complement strand
TGCCACACATGACCTGTGCGCTCTGGAAGCGGAACACGTGCGGTCTCCACCACGCCACCTTCTGAAAAAATGCACAAATCCATTTGTGTGGCATTGGCCGAGAACACAGCAAAGTTCGTACCATTGCCATCATGTCGCGCACCAAGATGGTTCGGCGATCCTGCAAGAAGTTCAATCGTCATATTCAGATTTCTTTACTCAAAATCGGCGAGCTCTTTGTACAGTTCGTAGTAGACTGACGCAGAGCGATCCCAACCCACCGGATACTTCATTGCGGCCAGAACCATCTGTTTCCAGACCGCGTGATCTGCAAACAGATCACAGGCCCGGTGAATGGCATTGGCCAATTGATCAGCATTGATCGGAGAAAAAACAACGCCGGTCGCACGTTTGGATTTCAGATTTGCAGTATTAGCGTCCACAACAGTATCCGCCAACCCGCCTGTCTTTGCGACAACCGGCAATGTACCATAGCGCACACCATATAATTGTGTCAGCCCGCATGGTTCAAAGCGCGAGGGAACCAAAATGGCGTCACTGCCTCCCTGCAACACATGTGACAGTTTTTCATCATAGCCGATAATCACGCCAACAGACCCGGCATAGTCTTTTGCAGCCTTGGTAAAACCGGCCTCCAGGTCCTTGTCGCCAGATCCAAGAAGAGCCAGACGTGCGCCACGACCAACCAGAACCGGCAACGCTTCCAGCAACAGATCAAGACCTTTTTGCGATGTCAGGCGGCTGACCACGCAAAAGAGCGGCGCCGTTGGATTGGATGTCAGCCCGAAGCGCTGCTCAATGGCCTCACGGTTCTTCAAGCGGCGTTTCAGACTGCGCGTGGAGTAAGGTGTCACAAGATTGGGGTCTGTCTGTGGGTTCCAGACTTCCAGATCTATCCCGTTGAGAATACCGCACAGATCGTGTTTACGGGCCTGTAACAATCCTTCCAGTCCCATGCCGAATTCCGGCGTCAGCAGCTCATATGCATAAGTTGGGCTCACAGTTGTGATCTTGTCACTGAGCGCAATACCAGCTTTTAAAAAGCCAAGTTTCCCATAATATTCAATGGCTTCTGAATGAAACAATTCATACGAAAGACCAAGATCATGGCAAGCGGACCTGTCGAACAGGCCCTGAAACGCAATGTTGTGGATTGTCATCACACAGCGCGGCACTGTCATGCCGACACCTGCCATTTGTTCCTGTTTGAGATAGGCCGGTATCAGCCCGGCCTGCCAGTCATGCGCGTTGATGACATCCGGTTTCCAGCCTTTGATACCCTCCAGGCCAATTCTGGAAGCAACGAAGGACAGCGCCCCAAACCGAAAATGATTATCCGGCCAGTCTATGCCCTCAGCGTTGAGGTAGATGCTGCCCGGCCGGTCATACAGATGCGGCGCATCCAGCAGCAACATGTTGAGGCCTTCGGCATGGACCGACACAATGCGTGCCGGCCCGCCAAAAAGGTCAGGATATTCATCAACCACGTCGCCCGCAGCAAGAACACTGGCCAGAGCCGGATAGGCAGGCAGCAGAACCCTCACATCAACCCCATGGTTCTCAAGAACCTTGGGGACAGCACCAATTACATCTGCCAGACCACCGGTCTTGACGAATGGTGCGCATTCGGAGGCGACGAACAGAACATCCATATTACAGATCAAGCCTGTCAATCATTGGCTGGGTAATCAGGCAGACACCGCCCTCTGAGCGGCGGAACCGTTTTGCATCAAGCTCTGCGTCTTCACCGACAACCAGTCCTTCGGGAATGGAGACACCTCTATCGACCACAACATTGGTGAGTTGTGCCTTCCGGCCAATATCGGCGTAAGGCAGCACAACAACACCATTCAGCGTAGAATAGGAATGAGTTTTAACCCCGGTGAACAAAAGGCAGCGGTTCAACTGGGAGCCGGAAACAACGCACCCGCCGGACACCATGGACGAGAGTGCAAAGCCTTTGCGGCCCTCTTCATTGTGAATGAATTTGGCAGAAGGAACCAGTTCTGAATAGGTCCAGATCGGCCAGGAATTGTCATATAAATCAAGCTCTGGCGTGAAATCCGTCAGATCTATATTGGCCTGCCAGAAAGCATCTACCGTTCCCACATCGCGCCAGTATGGCATCGTCTGATTGGCACTTCGCACACACGAGCGGCTGAAGGGGTGAGCAATCGCCTTTCCGCCTTTTACGATCGATGGAATGATATCCTTGCCGAAATCATTGCTGGAGTTCGGATCTTCCGCATCCTTGCGCAGCAGCTCAAACAAAAACTCTGTTTCAAATACATAGATGCCCATGCTGGCAAGTGCCATATCGGGATGTCCGGGCATTGCGGGAGGGTCTTCCGGTTTTTCGACAAAATCCAGAATGACGTCATTGTCATCCACATGCATGACACCATAGCCACGGGCTTCCATGCGGGGCACTTCAATACAGCCAACCGTCACATCTGCGCCGCTCTCTACATGATGTTTGACCATCAGTGAGTAATCCTGCTTGTAGATGTGATCCCCGGCCAGAATGATCATGTATTTCGGCGCATAGCTCTCGATGATATCGATGTTCTGGGTCACAGCATCAGCTGTGCCCTTATACCAGTTTTCCTGATCAAGGCGTTGGGATGCTGGCAAGATATCCAGAGATTCATTGCGCTCGGCACGAAAAAAACTCCAGCCACGCTGCAAATGGCGGATAAGGCTGTGGGCCTTGTATTGAGTCGCAACGCCAAGACGTCGCATTCCCGAATTGACCGCATTGGACAATGCAAAATCGATGATACGGCCCTTACCACCAAAATAAACTGCCGGTTTTGCCCGACGTTCAGTCAGTTCCTGCAATCGACTGCCGCGTCCGCCTGCCAAAACAAACGCCATGGTCTGTTGCGCCAGTCTTTGGGATTCATTGTCCATTTTGTGCTCCTCCACTTTTGGTCTTCGTTTTTTCCAGAGTCTGAACCCAACTCAATCTCCCAACCGGGTTCAGACGTTAGTTCCGTTCAAGTTCAAAGAATATGGTTGTCAAAGGCGGTATCGTAATGCTGATCGAATGTGCCTGCCCGGACGTGCCAATCGGTTCGGAAACCACGCCGCCAAGATTGCCGCGGTCCCCACCGCCATAGTGACGTGAATCCGAATTGAGCTTCTCAATCCACCGCCCTTCATTGGGAACCCCCACGCGGCGCGCGCTGCGCTCGACCGGTGTGAAGTTGGATACCACCAGCACTGGTTTTGAAGTA
>CAZOCA010000533.1:0-3244 GCA_964578105.1 uncultured Pararhizobium sp. | reverse complement strand
GTCTTTGGCCCCGTATTTTTGTTACGCACCTGTGGGAGAAGTGAGCGCTTCGCTTTTTCTCCCTGTCGGCAAGGCCAAAATCCTTGCAAAGGAAGGCGCGTTTCCTTGAAACATTTTGAACAGGAAACACGATGAGCAAGCGCAATTCGTCTAAATATAAAATTGATCGCCGCATGGGCGAGAATATCTGGGGTCGTCCGAAGAGCCCAGTAAACCGCCGCGACTATGGCCCAGGCCAGCATGGTCAACGCCGTAAAGGCAAACTGTCTGATTTCGGTACGCAGCTGCGTGCCAAGCAGAAGCTGAAAGGTTACTACGGTAACATCACTGAAAAGCAATTCCGTCGCATCTATGCAGAAGCGACACGAGTGCGCGGTGATACATCGGAAAACCTGATTGGTCTTCTGGAAAGCCGTCTGGATGCGATTGTCTATCGCGCCAAATTCGTTCCAACTGTTTTCGCTTCACGCCAGTTCATCAACCACGGCCACATCCGGGTTAATGGTCAGCGCGTCAACATTCCTAGCTACCGTGTAAAACCGGGCGATGTTGTTGATATCCGAGAAAAGTCTCGCGAAATGGTTATGGTGCTGGAAGCAACCGATCTGGCAGAACGCGATGTGCCGGAATATCTGACCGTAGATTACGGCAAGATGGCTGCACAATACACCCGCATCCCTCTTCTGGCCGACGTACCGTTCCCGGTCGTCATGGAGCCAAACTTGGTGGTCGAGTTTTACTCACGCTAAACACCAGCTTCATAGATTTTTTAAAACCCCGTCCATTGTGGCGGGGTTTTTTGTTGGAGAATTTTCATAAAAAAAGCCGCAGCAGAAAACATGTCCTGCTGCGGCTCAAACTAGAATTATTTAAAAGAAATCAGGCTGTTTCGCGGATTGTTATTCCGGCAGCTTTCAGGTGGTCCTGAAGCTCTTTGGCCTGGAACATTTCCCGCACGATATCGCAACCGCCAAGAAACTCACCCTTGACGTAGAGCTGTGGGATTGTGGGCCACTGAGCATAATCTTTGATGCCCTGACGCAAATCGTCATTTTCCAGAACGTTGATGCCCTTATAATCCACACCCAGATAATCCAGAATCTGGACCAATTGGCCTGAAAAACCGCATTGCGGGAAATTGGGGGTGCCCTTCATGAACATCACCACGTCGCTAGATTTTACTTCGCTGTCAATCCAGCTGTTAATATCACTCATAGAACTGCTCCTGTTCTTTTACTCGGGTGCGCTGGTCTGAAGAGCAAGGGCGTGCAATGCGCCGCCCATATTGCCCTGCAGCGCCTGATAAACCATCTGGTGTTGCTGAACACGCGATTTCCCGCGAAAACTCTCTGACACGATTTCGGCAGCATAATGGTCGCCATCGCCCGCAAGATCACGAATTGTAATATTCGCATCAGGAAGGGCGGCTTTGATCATGACTTCAATGTCATTGGCATTCATTGGCATATACGGCAAACCCCTTACCTTCGATGCGTGACTTTACGCCTTTGTGCCAGACATGTAACCCGGCAACCAGCTTTCATGCGTCTGTTTCAACATTTCTACGGATATGGAGCACTTGTCAGCAAGTTTCAATTCCTGACCAGCAACTATCCCGATCCGGCTGGCCGGAACTCCAGCATCTGCGGCGCCGGACAGAACAGCAGCAGCTTTTTGCGGGCTGACTGTCAACACATAGCGTGCCTGATCTTCTCCAAACAGACTTTCAGCGCTGATGGAGAGGAACTCGGCTAAGTCAGCACCCTTCCCGCCTGCCATCGCCATTTCAGCAATTGCGACCAGCAAACCACCATCGGAGATATCGTGACAAGCGGTCACAGAGCCATCCAGAATTCGTGAGCGGACAAAATCTCCATTGCGGCGTTCCACGGCCAGATCGACTTTGGGCGCGGGACCTGCTTCCAGACCATGGACTTCACGCAAATAAATGGATTGTCCCAGATGTGTGCCAACCTCACCTATCAGAACCATAACATCACCCTCATTGGCAAATGCCAGCTTTGCCATTTGGGTCCAGTCAGCCAGAAGACCAACCCCACCAATGGTTGGTGTCGGCAAGATACCTTCCCCATTGGTTTCATTGTAGAGCGACACATTGCCTGATACGACAGGAAATTCCAATGCACGGCAGGCTTCGCCAATACCTTCAATGGCTCGCACGAATTGACCCATAATCTCAGGGCGTTGCGGATTGCCAAAATTGAGATTGTCTGTGACAGCCAAAGGCGTTGCGCCAACAGCGGTCAGATTGCGCCAGGCTTCGGCAACCGCCTGTTTGCCGCCTTCAAACGGGTCTGCCTCACAGTAGCGCGGTGTTACGTCGCTGGTCATGGCCAATGCTTTTTGGGTGCCATCCACACGCACAACACCAGCATCACCACCGGGGAGCTGTGCTGTATTGGCCTGAATGAGACAGTCATACTGCTCGGTAATCCAGCGTTTTGATGCCATATCCGGCGAGCCGATGATTGTTTTCAACGCTTCGATCGGATCAGCTAGAAGAGGTATATTTTCAAGCGGGGCAGCAGGTTGCGGTGCAACCCAGGGCCGGTCATATTCCGGTGCTTCATCGCCCAGTTCCTTGATTGGCAGATCCGCCACCAACGAACCATGGTGATGAATTTTGAACCTCAGATCATCTGTGGTTTCGCCAACAATGGCAAAGTCCAGCCCCCATTTGATGAAAATGGCTTCGGCAACAGCCTGCTTGCTGGGTTCCAAAACCATCAGCATGCGTTCCTGGCTTTCTGACAGCATCATCTCATAGGCGCTCATCCGCTCTTCGCGGCATGGCACCTTATCAAGATCAAGCGTAATACCAAGGTTCCCACTGGCGCCCATTTCCACGGCTGAACAGGTAAGGCCGGCCGCGCCCATATCCTGAATGGCAATCACAGCACCAGTGCCCATAAGCTCCAGGCAGGCTTCAAGAAGGCATTTTTCCGTAAAGGGATCACCAACCTGAACGGTGGGGCGCTTTTCCTCAATCTGATCATCAAACTCGGCAGATGCCATGGTGGCACCACCGACACCATCGCGTCCGGTCTTTGCACCCAGATAGACAACTGGAAGGCCAACACCCTCGGCCTGAGATGTGAAGATGCCATCGCGGTTTGCAATCCCAAGGGCAAATGCATTGACCAGTATATTGCCATTGTAACGGGCGTGAAAATTAACCTCGCCGCCAACTGTGGGAACACCGAAGCAATTGCCGTAGCCGCCA
>CAZOCA010000532.1:0-3245 GCA_964578105.1 uncultured Pararhizobium sp. | reverse complement strand
GCCGATTTCGCCTTCAAGTTCGAGGGGGCGTGATCCCGGCAATTCGACCGGCCTGCCGACCCACAGGCCCGACCCGGTTGCGGCATAGAGTGCATCCCGACCCAGACGATGGTCGCACAGAACACCATATCCATGGCGCCCCTCAGATACCTTGTGGGCACCGCGCAGGCAGAGTTCCTTGAACGGTCCGATCAATGCGTCATCGGCACCCGCCTCGGCCGCAATATCTTCCAGTTGAGACCGGTGATCAAACGCAAAAACGCGCAATTCCTGCCAGTCTCCCACACGGTTGGTTGACCAGTGGATTTGTTCCAATGCCTGATCATGGCGCAAGGCCGGGTTCTTGACGCCTCTGGCAAAGAAGAACTGAAGCTCCTCCCAACTTGGATAGGCTGGTGCGCAACCATGGCGGGATACTGCGAAAGCGCCACAGGCATTGGCGTATTTCAATGTGGTTGGCCAGTCTTCACCGGTCAGCCAGCCTTTCAGCAAGCCGGACATGAAACCGTCGCCCGCACCCAGAACATTGAACACCTCGATCGGGAACCCTGGACCGGACAGGCCATCATCAAGACTGTCTGCAATCTCTCCATCAAAGGCAACGGCACCCATGGGGCCGCGCTTGCAGATCAAGGTCGCGGCACTGTTCTGACGAACGGCCCGCAACGCAGCCAGCGTATCGGTTGTACCGCCAGCGATGTGAAATTCTTCTTCAGTGCCCACAATCACATCAAACAGGTGCAAGGTGGACATGAGCTTCTGCGTCACCTTATCAGAGGCAACAAAGCGACTTTCGCCATCCCCATGACCGGCAACGCCCCAAAGGTTGGGGCGATAATCAATATCCAATGCCGTTTTCAGACCCTTTTCACGGGCGATGCGGAGGGCCTTCAAAACCGCGGCTTCGGTGGACGGATTGGACAGGTGAGTTCCCGTCACTGTGACGCAGCGTGCCTGCCCGATAAAGTCAGGATCAATATCATCTTCGCAAAGAGCCATATCTGCGCAATTTTCGCGATAGAAGATCAGCGGAAACTGCTCCTGATCGCGAATGCCCAGCAGCACGAGGGCCGTCAGACGCTCCGGGTCGGTGACAATGCCACTGGTCTCAACACCCTCACTGATCAGTGTTTCGCGAATAAAGCGGCCCATATGCTCGTTGCCAACGCGGGTGATCAATGCGGATTTGAGACCCAGCCTTGCGGTACCGACGGCCATATTGGTGGGCGAACCACCAACATATTTGTTGAAGGATCGCATATCCTCCAGACGTCCGCCGACTTGCGCCCCGTATAAATCCACCGAAGAGCGTCCAATTGTGATGACGTCCAGCATATCCCACCTCCCACTTGTTTGCACAAAGTGCTAAAGCAATAAGCCATTGAAGCCCAATATCGCTTTTGAGATGAATCCCTCAAAAGAGGTTAAGTTCGCTCTAATGTGCGTTACGCAAATTCTGGCAATGCAGGACAGTGACAGCAAGCACGACAACAGCAAACCCCTGATGCAAAACGCCGGCCCAAAGCGGCACGACCAAGAGCAGCGTCGTAATTCCAATCAGGGCCTGCAGAACCAGCACAAGCAGCACTATTGTTGCAGTCGCGGTGGCCATACCTTTGTCGCGGCGCACGATCTGAACCACATGAAACACCGCCAAAGCCAATATCACATATGCAAGCATCCGATGATTGAACTGCACGGTGGTGATATTCTCAAACAGATTTATCAACCCGCCCGGCGCATCGCTCAGAAGGCCTGCAGGAATGAAATCACCATCCATCAAGGGCCAGGTGTTGTAAGTGAGGCCTGCGTCAAGGCCGGCAACCAGGCCGCCGGCAAAGAGTTGCAAAAACAGCAGCGCCATCAAAAGCCGCGATGTGGCGAAAGAGCCCCTGGAAACGCTTTGATAGCGCTCAGTCGCCTCTGGACTTCTGAGACTGCGGGCAACCCATAAGGTTGCTGCAAATATGAAGAAGGCCAGTGTCAAATGGGTGGCCAGACGGTATTGGCTGACATCCACCCGCACAGAAAGACCGGAATAGACCATCCACCAGCCGACAAAGCCCTGTAAACCGCCCAGGACGAAGAGGGCCAGCAATTTTGGGTAAAGCGGCTTGGGGATTGCTCGCCGCGCTGCAAACCAGATGAAGGGGACCAAGTATACAACGCCGATGAAACGACCGAAGAAACGGTGCCCCCACTCCCACCAGTAAATGAACTGAAACTCGGCCAGAGACATGCCTTTATTCTGCAACTGATACTCAGGAATTTGGCGATATTTCTCGAATTCCTGAAGCCAATGTGCTTCGCTCAGTGGCGGGATTGCGCCAAGCAATGGTTTCCACTCTGTGATCGACAATCCGGAATCGGTTAGACGGGTCACACCGCCAATGATCACCATTATGAAGACCAGAAAACATATCAGATAAAGCCATAGACGAATGGCCGTCAGATCATGTGTCTCCGACCGCTCGAAAGATGCGTTCAATGCAGATGACGTCATTTGCAATCGCCTGTTGTGGATATGATGGGTAAGTATCGCGCGACATGGGCCATGACAAGGGCGACCCCCCCCTGAAATTCGTTTCCCAGGGGTGGCGGATTGACGCCCGGCGCGCTAGTTAACTGCAAAGTTGACCTCTTTACCCACGGATCAAAGCCTTTGCCAAAGCGTCTGCGAAAACTGCTCGGAACCCTTGTGCTGGTCACTTATGTGATTGTGTATTGCTTGCTGGTGATGAAGCTAGCATCGGCAACGCTACCAAATATCGGCGGCTGGGGGCATCTTGGATTTTATGTGTTCTTCGGTCTGATCTGGGTCGTTCCCGCAGCCGTGATTGTGTGGTGGATGCAGCGCCCAGGAGCTCAGGCTGGCTAGAGCCATTCTAGGCTTTTGCGAAAAACGGTGCGCCGCTGAAAAGGGCACGCAAGGCGCGAAAGTCCTGCAGATGTCCGTTGACTGACAACCTTGGCAGAGCGAATAGATTGTCTCGCCCCCCGCCTTTCAGCATACCGCCTCGCGTGGTGACGGCCGTTGAGAATCCCAGTGACCGCATTTGACGGAATGTATCTGCATCAGCGGCGGCTCTGGTTCCATAAGGATATGCGAAATGATCCGGATAGGCACCCAACTCCTCTTCAAGGCGTTCTGCGCCCGACAGAATTTCTGCAGAGACCTGCCGCGAAGACAACCGCGCCAACATGGGATGGCTGATCGTATGAGCACCAATGGTAGCCAGAGCACT
>CAZOCA010000531.1:2901-3246 GCA_964578105.1 uncultured Pararhizobium sp. | reverse complement strand
CCCAGCGCTTTGGCAGAAGCAAGAATATCAGGCGAAATGCCCGCATGTTCATGGGCAAAAAACTTGCCAGTCCTGCCAATGCCGGTTTGCACCTCGTCGAAAATCAGCAAAATGCCCTTCTCGTCGCAAAGTTCGCGCAATCCAACCAGACATTGTTTGGGAATTTCGCGTATACCGCCCTCGCCTTGAATAGGCTCAATGAGAATGGCCGCAGTTTCTTCTGTGATCGCTGCTTTCATGGCCTCATGATCGGCAAAGGGCGTTTGATCAAAGCCGTCTACTTTTGGGCCAAAGCCCTCCAAATATTTTTCCTGGCCACCAGCCGCGATTGTTGCCAGCGTTCTA
>CAZOCA010000531.1:0-2891 GCA_964578105.1 uncultured Pararhizobium sp. | reverse complement strand
ATGCACCTTCGAAAGTCAATACACGGTATTTTTGCGGGTTGCCCTTGGAATAATGATACCGCCGCGCTGTTTTAATGGCGCATTCAAGCGCCTCAGCACCCGAGTTGGTAAAAAACACCTTGTCGGCGAAGCTCGCCTCCACAAGCCGCTCTGCGAGCCTTGTTTGACCCGGAATCTCATACAGATTAGAAGTATGCCATAGCTTTTCTGCCTGCGCCTTAACAGCCTCAACCAAATGCGGGTGGGCGTGACCCAAAGCGCTAACGGCAATGCCGCCGCCAAAATCCAAATAGCGCTCACCTTTATTATCTATTAGCCATGAGCCTTCGCCGCGCTCGACCACAATTGGCGCTCTAGCGTAAGTATTAAAAAGTGGCGACTGCGAGTTCATGATTTGGCTCATATGTGTAGATAAATGCGGACTATGCCCAATAACAAAAATACCGCCCAAACGGACGGAAGAGACCAAATAATGCCTAGATGCCAATGATGTCAATTGTTCTAGGCGCGCCAAGCCTGTGGGCAAGTCTCAGAAAGTGGTGCATTTTTGACTCACTTCAACGCCAAGTTGGGGAAAACCACAATTAATGATTCGAGATTCCACTATGCCGCTTGATCACGAGTCAAGCGGCATTGTAGCTTCTGTTCGAAGGCGAAAAGCCAGGTGGGAATAGCATCCTTTGTATTGAGTACGGTGGCCGGTCGGCATTTGGACGATCCGAGCAACGAGGATGGATTCTGCCCTTCAAAAAAGATGGAGACTATCTTGAGCTGGACCGACGAACGCGTAGAAATGCTAAAAAAACTTTGGGCCGAAGGCCTGAGCGCGAGTCAAATTGCGGCAAAGCTTGGCGGTGTGAGCCGTAATGCGGTGATCGGCAAGGTGCACCGCTTGAAACTTTCGGGCCGCGCAAAATCGACCAAACCTTCAACGCCACGCGTTCGGCGGACGCCAAATTCGGGCGGTCCGTCTCGTGCAAGCGGGATTGGTGGCTCTTCTGCAGGATCATCTTCCGGCAATTTCAACATGCCGTCCCGTACCGCGCCATCAACGACCCACGCAATCGGTGCGACCGCATTAAAGCAGGACCACGAAATCTTTGCATATAATGCACCATTTCAAGACGCAGAAGATGTTGTCGCGCCTATGCCGCTCAAGCTGAAATTGATCGAGATCAGCGATTCAACGTGTAAATGGCCGTACGGCGATCCATTACATGGCGAGTTTTACTTTTGTGGTCACGGCAATAAAGAAAATTCACCCTATTGTTCGTATCACAGCAAATTGGCGTTCCAACAACCAAACGAGCGCCGACGTAACCGCTAGTTAAGCGGGGGGCTACGGGGACGAAAAAGGCGGTTTTAAACCGCCTTTTTCTTTATCTGCTTTATCTTTGAGCCGGTTCTAATGAGTAGCCGGCGCTGCGGACTGTCCGGATCGGATCTTTCACTCTGCCGATATTGATGGCTTTGCGGAGGCGTCCGATATGAACATCCACAGTGCGGTCATCGACATAAATATTGTCGCCCCATACTCCGTCCAGCAATTGGGATCGTGAAAACGCGCGTCCTGGCGCTTGAAGAAAAAACTCCAACAAGCGGAACTCGGTCGGGCCCAGCTTTAGCTCGCGCTCATTGCGATAGACCCGGTGCGCTTCGCGGTCCAGTTCAATGTCGCCCACCCTTAAGCGGCTGGCGACAATCTCCGGCTTGGCACGGCGCAACATGGCACGCACGCGGGCCAGCAATTCAGGCGTTGAAAATGGTTTGACGACATAATCATCGGCGCCGGTTGAAAGTCCGCGAATGCGCTCGCTTTCCTCGCCACGCGCGGTTAGCATAATTATCGGCATATCTTGCGTTTCAGGACGCGCGCGCAGCCGGCGGCATAATTCAATGCCACTCAAGCCCGGCAACATCCAGTCCAGCACCAGTAAATCGGGCTGGCTTTCGCGCAGCGTTTCTTCAGCTTCATCGCCACTCATTACGGTGGTTACGGCGTAGCCTTCTGCTTCAAGATTGTATTTAAGAAGAATGCAAAGTGCTTCTTCGTCTTCGACAATCATCACATGTGGCATGGCACCCATGATTATGCCCTCTTGCTTGTATTATACCTATTCTACTGAAACCCGGTGCGTCTTATCTTCTTTCGGCCGGTAATTGTCGAGTTTTTCACCCTTCACCATATAGTAAACCGCTTCAGCAATATTGGTTGCATGGTCGCCGATGCGTTCGATGTTCTTTGCGCAAAACAACAACTGGGTACAGGTTGTAATATTGCGAGGATCTTCCATCATATAGGTCAGAAGCTCACGGAAAAGCGAGGTGTACATCGCATCGATTTCTTCGTCCCGTTCCCTGATGGCCTCAAGCTTTTCCACATTACGGGTGGCGTAGCAGTCGAGAACTTCCTTCAGCTGAGCAGAAGCCAGTTCGCTCAAATGATCAATACCGCGCGCAAGTCTAACGCCATGCGTATGTTCTGAAATTGACCCAACGCGCTTGGCGATGCCTTTGGCCATGTCGCCAATGCGTTCAAGATCAGTTGAAATACGGATATTGGCAAACACTTCACGCAAGTCGTTGGCCACGGGTTGACGCTGAGCGATAAGCAATACCGCCTTATCATCAATATCACGCTGGCCATCATCAAGCGCCAGATCGTCACGAACGACTTTCTTGGCCAAATCGGCGTCCGCATCTATCAATGCCTTCACCGATTCCCTGATCATTTGCTCAGCGTGGCCACCCATGCCCGCAATCTTGTGGGTGAGGTAGTTCATGTCGTCTTCAAATGCGGTAACCGTATGCTGCGATTGCATTTTCATTTTCCTTTCGGCAACTCAACTAAGAGGTGCAACAATCAGCCAAAGCGGCCGGTGATGTAGTCT
>CAZOCA010000530.1:0-3251 GCA_964578105.1 uncultured Pararhizobium sp. | reverse complement strand
CCCCCGACTGGTGGCCGCAGGTGTTCCAAGGCGAATACCTGATGTGATCATTGGCTTTTCCGGGTCATCCGGAATGCCGTTCTTGTTGCAGGTGATATTGGCCCGGCCCAGTGCCGTTTCCGCGATTTTTCCGGTGACGCCTTTAGGCCGCAGATCGACCAGCATCAAATGATTGTCTGTTCCGCCGGAGACGATATTCAGGCCTTCTTCGGTCAGACTGGCAGCCAACGCCTTCGCATTGTCTGCGACGGCACGAATGTAACCTCTGTAGTCTTCAGTCAGCGCCTCGCCGAAGGCGACGGCTTTGCCTGCAATAACATGCATTAATGGACCGCCCTGCAATCCTGGGAATACGGCAGAATTGATTTTCTTAGCGATGGCTTCATCATTGGTCAGAACCAGTCCACCGCGAGGACCGCGCAGGGTTTTGTGGGTGGTTGAAGTTGCAATATGAGCATGGGGGAACGGGCTTGGATGCATGCCGCCGGCCACAAGACCGGCAATATGCGCCATGTCCACCATCAAATAGGCTCCGACTTCATCTGCAATCTCGCGGAATTTGGCAAAATCAATGATCCGGGAATAGGCTGAGCCACCTGCAATGATCATCTTTGGCTGATGCTCTTTGGCCAATTCACGGATTTGATCGAAATCGATCAGGTGTGTGTCTGCTTTAACGCCGTACTGCACCGCGTTGAACCACTTACCGGACAGGTTTGGACGTGCACCATGAGTCAAATGTCCACCGGCATCCAGGCTCATTCCCAGAATCGTATCGCCGGGTTGCAGCAACGCCAGAAAAACAGCCTGGTTGGCCTGACTTCCAGAATTTGGCTGCACATTTGCAAAGCCGCAATCGAACAGTTGCTTTACCCGGTCAATCGCCAGATTTTCGGCAATGTCGACATATTCACAGCCGCCATAATAGCGGCGGCCCGGATAGCCTTCTGCATATTTGTTGGTAAGGACAGACCCCTGTGCTTCCAAAACCGCCTTTGAGACGATGTTCTCAGACGCAATCAGTTCGATTTCATTTTGCTGCCGGCCCAGTTCCTTGCCTATCATGTCAGCAATAGCCGGGTCTGCCTCGGCCAGCCCTCGTGAAAAGAAGCCAGAAAAGAGATCGGATTGAGCGGGATCTGAACTAACGGACATGGGCTTGACCTTATCTGAGGATTGAGCGTGGTTTGGTTTCATATATGGGAACCAAATCGATTGTCGAACGATTGTGTCTTCGTGGCAATTTACTGTTGGTGGATTTGAGGCAGATAACACAAGCCCAACGCCAGTCCAAGTATGGATGCAACGATCGGCAATTTATTATTCAGTCTTTAGGTTGCGGCCTCTTTATGGATGGTGAAATAGTCGGGATCGGTTTGTTTGCAGACTAGGAGCAAAGAAGCAGGAAGTCTGAAGACTTTCAAGTCTTTGCGACGCGGGCTGCGGGCAAACAGGCCCGATCCTTGATGGACAGAAAAATGGCTGCGACCTGCGGCGTCAAAGCGCTTGACCGGGCAGAAAGCCCGCTCTGCGCGCATTTCCTTGCATCTCTTTGCCATTTGTTCTGCTATTTCATCACCCATAAAGGGTCCGCACCCTAAGCTCTATGAGTGGGTAGTCACGCGCCGCACGGCCAGAACAATTATTGGAAATCTCTATGGAAAATCTCATTACCCTGTTTCAAGATCCAGCCGTCTGGATTGCGCTTCTTACATTGATTGTGATGGAAGTGGTGTTGGGGATTGATAATCTCTTGTTCATCTCAATCCTGACGAACAAGCTCCCGGAACACCAACGCGCGCGCGCCAGACGAATTGGTATTGGGCTCGCCCTCATACTGCGTTTGCTGCTGCTCAGCGCTGTGGCCTGGATTGTACAACTGACCACGCCGATTTT
Organism: uncultured Pararhizobium sp.; assembly: GCA_964578105.1. GTDB lineage: Bacteria > Pseudomonadota > Alphaproteobacteria > Rhizobiales. The sequence goes on along the minus strand of CAZOCA010000530.1, from coordinate 1,355 downwards.
TACGCTGTTCGATCACGGATTCTCATGGAAGGATCTCATCCTGATCGCAGGCGGTACGTTCCTGATCTGGAAAGCAACGAAGGAAATTCACCACACGGTTGATCCGGAACCAACGCCGGATTTGTTCGATTCGCAGGCCATCAGCCTCACCTTTACTGCTGCGATCAGTCAGATTCTATTACTTGATCTGGTGTTTTCCATTGATAGCATCATCACTGCAGTGGGCATGACACCACATGTTCCAATTATGGTTATTGCCGTCATTGTGGCTGTGACGGTCATGCTTCTGGCAGCCAATCCCCTGGCACGGTTTATCGAAATAAACCCGACCATCGTGATGTTGGCCCTTGGTTTTCTGCTGATGATCGGCATGACCCTTGTTGCTGAAGGATTTGGTGTGCATGTGCCCAAAGGCTACATCTACGCAGCCATGGCCTTCTCAGGTGCGGTTGAGGGGCTGAACATGCTGTCCCGAAAATCCAAACGCAAGCAGCGGGCAGCACAGGCTGCGACACAAGCCGACTGAAAATAACAAATGCCCGCCCCGGTACCTCCGGAGCGGGCATAATTGGCCAGCGATGATAGCTGGAAGTGGTTACTCGGCGATCACTTCGACTTTCAGAAGATCAACCAGAGTTCCTGGTGCTGCAGCGCCGCCTGCAATGACCTGCATGACTGAGACGGGTTGATCGGGTTGAGCTGTTGCTGTGAGCGATCCGCCCTCCGATAGCAGTTTTGAAACCGCCTTGGCAACCTCATCGACGAAATCCGGTTTGTTCAGTGCGCCCATCACGAAGGGCAGCGCGCCGAGCAATTCCTGCTTCAGCTGATCTGCCGATTTGCCCTGATCACTTGCTGTAGCTTCAATGGCCCGGTCGACGATTGAGTTGTCATCGAACACCATGGATGCTGCGTTGAATGTGAGGAAAGCCAGAGCGTTCTGAGCTGTTTCCGGATCTTCAAAAACGCTGCGCGGAACACTGCCGATCTCAACCGCAGCATTCAATGTGCCGCCATCATCAAGGGCATTGCGGCTTTCCAATGACAGAATTTCGCTGGCTTCATCCCAAATAAGTGACAGCACATAAGACAGATTGATGCGCTCATACCCCATTTTTTCGAAGGTCTCTCGGCCTTCCGCCTCCAGATCAGCCACATTGAATTCCAGATTTTCAAGAGTGGAGGACACACGGGTCGGAAGTCGCCCGATAAAGTCCCCCATTTCGAGGCGACTCAAACCCAATTTAAAGCCCGGCTCATCTTTTATATTTACTTCTATAACGGATTTTTAAATTAGTTCTAGCGTCGGCAGCGCTGCGATGATCGCTTTGATATCCATCTCTTCAGATGCACGC
>CAZOCA010000529.1:0-3258 GCA_964578105.1 uncultured Pararhizobium sp. | reverse complement strand
CATCTTCTGAACGGGCGACGTTGACAGAGACAGAAGCATTTACATCCGCAAAGAGAGCGACTGTGATTTCGTGAACGCCGATTTTCTTGATTGGCTCATTCAACTGAATTTGTGAACGCAGGACATTAAAGCCAGCCCCTTTGAGTTCAGCTGCAATATCGCGGGTGTTAACCGAACCGTAAAGCTGGCCAGTCTGACCTGCGCGGCGGATCATGGTAACGGACTGGCCGTTCAAACGTTCAGCAACCTGCTGAGCGTCGGACTGCATTTCCAGATTGCGTGCTTCAATTTCAACACGGCGGCTTTCAAATTCTTTTTTATTTGCAACTGTGGCACGCAATGCTTTGCCATTTGGCAGCAGGTAGTTGCGTGCATAGCCGTCTTTGACTTTTACAACATCACCGACCTGTCCAAGGCGGGCGATACGTTCCAGAAGAATGATATTCATTGGTTTTTCCTTACGTTTGAAACTTACTAATTTGATGCGCGATCAGATGAACGACCGCGCAGGTTTAAAAACCCATCGATCCAACCAAGGATCAGGATGAGCAAAAGCGGGAATGTAAAAAGAATGATGCTGCCATAAGTGGCGAACAGAATGATGCGCTGAGCCGACAATCGGCTGGTCAAGGCATGCAGAGCTGCAAAGCCAGCAAAAATCACCAGCGTTGAAGAGGCTCCTGCTATGGCGGCTAGAAACGGATGTGACATTCCACTGGTCCAAATCATGGCCAAAGACGCCAGGGCGATGAGGTGCACGATGCGCGGAATTTCCAGGGACTGAATGCTGGTTGGTGGCCGTTTGAATGTGCCGTAACGCCGCGCAATGCGAATGGCGAGCACAAGATTCAAGGTTGTGATTACAACAAACCCGGCGGCGGCGACAAATGGAAAAACGGCAACAAAGAAAACAGCCAGCTGATTGATCGTTTCCAGCGTGATCTGGCCACTTTCAATGGTTGGCTCCAACAGGATCAGCGCCTGGGTTTCGATCGCTGTAACCGCTTCGTCTGGCGTAAAGCCGGAATAGAAACTCAAGAGAACGAAGACGACGAATGAGGCGCCGGCAATGACCGTCAATATCCGTCCGAGCGGAAACCACGCTGCCAAATTGTCTTCCGGGGTGTCAGTGTTTTTCAATCCGGCAAGATAACTGGCAATTAAAGCTGGCGTCGCAAAATTGAGAGCAAATGATATGGTTTGGCTGGGCAAGCCGGAGACAAACAGAAGTGCAACGATTGCGGCAAATGCTCCAATGAAACTGGCGCGTGGACCAAAGGTCAGGCTTGCCGTTTGTAGCGGGAGTTGCGCGAATATCTGCATCACAATGGCAATCAGAGACCCTGTCAGGATACTTGCAAATAGCAAAGCAGACAGCAGTCCGGCACCAATACTGATCAGAATAATCTGTGTCATCGTCGCTGTCCCGCATCTGGCGGTTAGAAACCCTAAAGCCTTAGTTCTGGGTCTCAACTGAAATTCCGGATGGCGGCTCATCCGCCATCCGGATTACGTAATCATTCGGTTTTGCTTACTTGATAACGTAAGGCAAAAGACCAAGAAAACGGGAGCGCTTGATGGCCTGAGCCAATTCGCGCTGCTTCTTGGCGGAAACTGCTGTAATACGTGACGGCACGATTTTACCGCGCTCAGAAACGTAGCGCTGCAGCAATTTTACATCTTTATAATCAATCTTCGGGGAGTTAGCTCCGGAGAATGGGCATGTTTTGCGACGACGGTGAAACGGGCGGCGTTGCGGAAGTTGTGCAATATCAACCATTGAAAATATCCTCCTTCTTACCGGTCACGACCACGACCGCCACCACCACCAGGGCGTCGATCGTCACGGTCACGTTTTTGCATCATTGCTGTTGGGCCTTCTTCGTGTTCTTTCACACGAATGGTCATGTAACGCAGCACATCTTCATTGAGGCGCATCTGACGCTCCATTTCGGCAACAGCCGCATGGGGTGCATCGATGTTCAGGAATGTAAAATGTGCTTTGCGGTTACGCTGAATGCGATAGGTGAGGGACTTCAGTCCCCAACTTTCCACAAATGGAATCGTTCCACCATTTTCGGTGACGATTTCTTTCAGGGAGTCGACCAAAGTCTCGACCTGTTGGCCGGACAAGTCCTGACGTGCAAGCACGACATGCTCGTAAAGTGGCATATTGCCTTTCCTTATATAGTAGCTCGGCGCAAAGCCCCATCGAAGCCCTCTGGCCAGATGACCGTTGGAAAGGCTGATCGAAGACGCATCGAGAGCGGGGACACTGAAAGCCGGGCCTAAGCCCTACTGTTTTCCTCACGATTGTTGTTTCTCACACACCGTGAGAACAATTCCTGCAAGAAGGCACAGCCTTTCGTTCAGCCCCCAGCCGAACTGGTTGCGATTGCGGCGTTATACGCGTGGAATCGGTAAATGCAAGGTGAAACTGGCGCTCAGCCCGGCTTTTGGGGCATTTGAGCTAAAGTTCCTTGACAGAGGGGCGCAGAATGAGGTGTTTCAGCGTTCGTTTCACATAATTGTAACATGATAATACAGGGCTTCAGTTTCATGACACGTGTTTTTACCTTTCCCGGACAGGGCAGCCAGGCCGTTGGCATGGGCAAGGCACTGGCAGATGCATCTGCCGCTGCAAGAGAGGTTTTTGGTGAGGTTGACGAGGCTTTGGGGGAGGCTCTCAGTCAGGTGATCTGGGAGGGTCCTGCAGATGTATTGACACTGACCGCCAATACACAGCCAGCGTTGATGGCTGTCAGCCTGGCCGCTATCGCCGCAATGAAGGAAGCCGGCGTTACGGTTGATAATTCGGCTGGTTTTGTTGCCGGGCATTCTCTGGGTGAATACTCCGCACTTGCTGCTGCAGGAAGCCTGAGTGTGGCTGATGCGGCGCGTCTGTTGCGTATTCGTGGTGAAGCCATGCAAAGCGCCGTGCCTGTGGGCGAGGGTGCCATGGCAGCAATACTGGGACTGGAACTTGCACAGGTGGAAAGTCTGGCTGTGGAGGCTTCAGAGGCAGGAGTTTGTGATGTTGCCAATGATAATGGCCCCGGGCAAGTGGTTGTCTCGGGCTCAAAGGCTGGCGTGGAAAAAGCCGCTGAGCTGGCCAAAGCACTTGGTGCGCGCCGCGCATTGATGTTGCCGGTCAGCGCTCCTTTCCATTGTTCTCTTATGCAGCCGGCGGCTGATCGGATGGCCGAGGCGCTTGCGGAGGTTACTCTTAACGCTCCATGCGTTCCCTTGATTGCCAAT
>CAZOCA010000528.1:0-3262 GCA_964578105.1 uncultured Pararhizobium sp. | reverse complement strand
GGCGCCGGTGGTCGTGCTGACATCCAACCGCACACGCGATTTGCATGAAGCGCTGCGTAGGCGCTGCGTCTATCATTGGATTGATTATCCTGATGCGGCCCTTGAAGCTGAAATCGTAATGACACGAGCCAGCACTGTGGTGCGAGCCACGGCTGATGCTGTCGTGGCAGCTGTCACACAAATGCGTGCAGAGCCACTGGCGAAGCCGCCGGGCGTGGCTGAAACCGTCGAATGGGCGGAAGCTGCAACATTGTTGCATTCACAAGGCAATCCTTGGCCGCAGGCGTTTCGCAAGGCCATAGGCGTGGCGCTGAAAGATCATGATGATCTGACATATATGCAGCCGCGACTTGATGCTCTACTTCCATCGGAGGCCGCATAATGCTGCCACGCGCCATAGAACCTTTTGTCAATTTTGCCGGGTTGTTGCGAGCGCATGGTTTTGCTGTTGCTCCGGATCAAACCAGTGGGTTTATTGAAGCCATTGAGCTGTTGGGTCCTCGTCATATGGATGATATCCACCGGGCGGCATTGTCGATGCTGGCAATTCCTCGAGAGCGGGAAACGGAATTCGATGCACTGTTTCGGGCTTTTTTCATGGGGCAGACCGTTGCCGCACCTGCGAGCGCCGGTGACGATGAAGAAGAGGTTGAGGCATTTGACGCCAGAGACGGCGAATCCGAGGTGCCTGAAGGCGTTGAAATTGAAGATTCCGGTGCTGAAGCGACGGCTGCTGAAAGTTTGAGCCAGCGCAGTTTCGGGGCGCGGGACGAAGCTGCTGCCTTGCGGGATTTTGCGCGCCGTGCGCCCGGCAGTTTGCCGCGTCGTTTGTCTTACAGGCGCTCTGCAGCGCGTCACGGGGACCGATTGAATATGCGCAAAGCACTGCGTGAAGCCGTGCAGCGCGATGGGGAAGTGTTTACTCTGCCGCAACTGCGCCGAAAGAACCGACAACGGCGATTGTTGCTGCTGATCGATGTCTCCGGATCGATGAAAGAGCAGACAGACGCAACTTTGCGCTTTGCCCATACACTGGCACAGGTGGCGGACCGATTTGAGGCCTTTACACTTGGCACACGCCTGACTCGCATTACGCAAGCACTTGCGCCGAAAGACAGTCAGGAAGCTTTGGAACGAACCGGCCGGCTGGTTGCAGATTTTGATGGTGGCACACGTATTGGCGATGCGCTTCAGGCCTATTTGGCTGTGCCCAGATTTGCCGGCTTTGCGCGCGGGTCTGCTGTGATCGTGCTGTCAGATGGGTTGGAACGCGGCGAGCCGAATGCGTTGATTGACGCGGTCTGGCGTCTGTCTCGCATGGCCTGGCGGTTGGACTGGCTGTCACCGCTTGCCGGAGATGCCGGCTATGTGCCGCAGACCGAAGCTCTGGCCGCTATTCGTCCCTATCTCGACAGTCTTTCTGATGGCAGCGACACGCAGGCCATTTGTAACCACGTTTTGAACCTTGCGAGGGCTGCATGATCGACGCACATCACCATATTTGGCTGCAGAAGGATCTGCCCTGGTTGCTGGGACCTGAGCAACCACGTATTTTTGGGCCCTACGCGGACATCAAGCGTGACTATCTGATTGATGAATATCTGAATGACCTCAAAGGGCTTGGCATTACCAAATCGGTTTATGTTCAGGCCAATTGGGCACCCAACTGGTTCGAGGACGAGGTGGCCTGGGTCCAATCAGTGGCCGATGTAAGTGGCTGGCCTCATGGCATTGTCGGTTATGCGGATTTTATGGTCGATGATGTGCGTCCGCAATTGGATCGCCTGAAGAAATATCCTTTGATGCGCGGCGTGCGCCAGCAACTGCACTGGCATGAAAACCCGCTTTACCGCTTTGCTGCAACACCGGATCTACCGACCAATTCTGTGCTCCAACGCAATATCGCGCATCTTGGTGACTATGGCTGGACTTTTGATTTGCAGGTGTTTTCCGGTCAAATGGAGGCTGCTGTTGAACTGGCCCATGCTTGCCCGGATGTAACGTTCATTCTGCAGCATGCGGGCATGCTGGAAGATTCCAGCGAAGATGGCTGGGCTGCATGGCGCAAAGGCATGAAGCGGCTGTCCAAATGCAAGAATGTGGTGACGAAGCTTTCAGCATTCGGAACCTTTATTCATCGCAATGAACCGGAATTCATCGACGAGAAGGTATCCGAAACGGTAGCGATCTATGGAGCCAAGCCCAGAATCTTCGGCTCCAACTTTCCGATTGAGAAATTGTGGACCTCCTATGCGGAGCTGTTTGCAGCCTTTCAGAAAGCCACCTCCGATCTGCCAAAAGCCCAGCAAAAGGCGATTTTTCACGACACCGCGGCGCGGGTCTACCAACTTTGACGCATTAATTAGCAATCACGGGCCGTTGGCCCATCGGACTTAAAAGGGAGAAACACATATGGCGCTGACAATTCATGTTCTCGACTATGGAGACATCGAACTGGAGACTTCATTCCTGGTGCTTGGCCATGAATGTGGCCGGGTGCGGCGGGTTCCGGTTTACGGCTTTCTGATCCTTGGTGGCGAATATCCAATCGTTGTCGATACCGGGTATCGGGACAATGCCATCATGGAATCGCTGGGAATGCGCGGACTGCAGTTCCACGACAATATGATTGAAAATCAACTGGCCAAACATGGTGTCAAAATGGGCGATGTGCGCTACGTGCTGCACACTCATCTGCATATTGACCATGCCGGCAAGGATGATCTGTTCCCGATGAACACCACGGTGGTGATCAACCGTAAGGAAATGGAATTCTCTGTTTCTGGCATTATGTTTCCGCAATATCCAAAGCCGGATATTTTGCACCTTGTAGAGCGGATTTATGAGCCGGAAGCGATGCGGTTCCTTGATCTTGAAATCACTCAGGCTGAGGAAATCATTCCCGGCGTGTGGTGCGAGGCCGCCGGTGCACATACCGAAGGCTCCATGAATGTCATTGTTGAAACCGCTGAAGGTCTGGCCTGTATTTGCGGTGATGTGATTTATGATTTCAACGACCAGATCGTGAACCATGTCCACACCAATATGGATATGGAGCCACGGGTGACAGGCAACCACTCCGGCTCGAAGCGGGAAGAGAAGGGCGCTATCAAACGTCTTTTGAACAATTACAAATTTCTGCTGCCCGTGCATGATCGTCCAGCCAAAATTGACCGCCAGAAAGTCGTTGGCCGTTTGGGAATGACAGTTCCCGGCCCCTTGGTCGAAACTGTGCCGAACCGGGACTGGTTCCCCGCGTAAG
>CAZOCA010000527.1:0-3267 GCA_964578105.1 uncultured Pararhizobium sp. | reverse complement strand
GTTCTAGGCTGCCTATCAGCCTGTATCTCAAACCACAACTGCAATCCTGCAATCTGGCATTTGGAGCGGGTAGCGGGAATCGAACCCGCGTCTTCAGCTTGGAAGGCTGTTGCTCTACCCCTGAGCTATACCCGCCTGTCGTTCAATCTTAACTGCCGATCAGCGTTACCTGCAGTTCAGCGTCGTTTGCATATCAGCATTATCTGCTGACTTGGTTTGATGGTGGAGGGAGCTGGATTTGAACCAGCGTAGGCATAGCCAACGGATTTACAGTCCGCCCCTTTTAACCGCTCAGGCATCCCTCCGAAATCAAACACTATCCAGACTGGCAAACATAATAGTTTGTCTGCGGGCCAAGACAAAAACGCCCGCAATTTCTCGCAGGTGCTTCGGTGGCCGTCGTTATGCAGATGCTGATACAACATGTCAACGCAGGATTCTTCGTGGACAACGCTTTTTTGCACTTATATGCAATCGGTCAACTGCCACACCCAGAGATCTGTTAAAATGAGCCGTCCTTGCGGTACTTTTTCTGGCCTGAATAAGCCAGACCAAGAGCGCTGCCAGACTTGCATTGCATGCCAACAAGCCAAGGCCATTTACAGGCTGCTTGAAATTCGCGATACGAAACCTGTGTCTTTCAATTCAGCCACCATATCTGCCAGACTGCCCAAATCGGTCACACACCCCAAATCGGTCACACACCAATGAGCAAAGCACCTGCATAAGATGAGCAAACCTTTTTATAATAAGCCTCACAAAGGCGAACGTAATTCCAGGGGCCCCAAAACCGATAAATTTCGCGATATGGAAGGGCCGGTGTGGCTGTACGGCTATCATGCCTGTGAAGCAGCGCTGAAAAACAGCAAACGGAAAATCAGGCAGGCCAGCATCACAAAGAACATGGCAGACCGCCTTCAGGCAGAATCAGTGCCCCTACCGGAAAAGTGGACTGAAGTGCGCCCAAGAGAGCTGGATGGTCTTGTTGAACGCGATGCGGTGCATCAGGGCATTGTGCTCGAAGCCGAACCGCTGGAACAGCCAACGCTTGAGGAAGTGCGCCATCATGATCTGGTTGTTGTGCTGGATCAGGTCACAGACCCTCACAATGTCGGGGCTATTATCCGCTCGGCCTGTGCCTTGGGTGCAGGCGCTGTGGTGACAACATTGCGCAATGCACCCCATGAAACAGGGCTTCTTGCCAAAACAGCATCAGGCGCTTTTGAACACGTCCCCTATATACAGGTCACCAATCTGGCGCGCGCCGTTGAGGAAATGCAGGCATTGCAGTTTTCCGCTATTGGTCTGGACAGTGAAGGGCCGATGGATCTGGTCGAGACGACCAAGCGTCAGAACGCGTCAAAAATTGCATTGTTGCTGGGTGCTGAAGGGCGCGGATTGCGCCGCCTCACCCGTGATCTGTGTGACGATCTGGCCCGGCTTGATATGCCGGGGCCCATCAAAAGCCTCAACGTTTCAAATGCGGCAGCCCTGTCTCTGTTTGTCTGTCGGCAGTCACTAAACGAACGAAAGGTAGACTGAAAGCAGTCATCTAAACACGGCGCAACAGCCTGTTTTTCCAGCCTTTTGGACACAGCATCCAGACAATCAGCACCAGATTGATTGCTAAAATCGTAGCGGCAATGGGGCGGTCGATAAAAAAGCTGTAGTCATTTCCGGAAATCACCAGCGAACGCCGGAAATTACTCTCTGCAATCGGCCCCAGAACCATGCCAATGACCATCGGTGCCAGCGGATAATCATAGCGCCGCAGAACATACCCGATAGCGCCGAATGCCAGCATGACCCAAAGATGAAATGTCGAGCTTTCCAGCGAAAACACGCCCAGCACACATAGCAGCGTAATAAATGGCAACAGATACTGCTTCTTGAATTTAATACAGGCAACGAAGAGCGGTGTCAGAAAAATGCCCGCAAAAAACAGAACGACATTGGCAGACATGTAAGCCAGAAAAATTCCGCCCACGACATCCTGATGCTGTTCAAATAGATTGGGACCAGGGAAAAACCCCAATATGATCAAAGCCCCCATCAGTACGGCTGACGTGGCATCGCCCGGAATGCCCAATGACAGGGTGGGAATAAGCGATCCCCCAACTGTGGCATTGTTAGCCGATTCAGTGGCAACAATGCCGTCTTCAAATCCTGTGCCAAATTTCTCAGGCGTTTTGGAAGATGACCGGGCAATGGCATAGGCAGTAAAGGATGAAACCACGCCCCCTGCCCCAGGCAAAGCTCCCAGAAACGAGCCAATGGCCGATGAGCGGACAAGGTTCACCCAGCGACTGAGGACAATCAGAGCCGAATTCAGTGAAGGGCGAACCCAGGGCACATCCGGATTGCGTGAAAAGAAACCAGCCTTGATCTGAACAATCACTTCCGAGATCGCGAACAGACCAACAACCATAGCGACAATGTGGATACCGCCGAGAAGTCCGTTCACCCCAAAGGTGAAACGCAAATCATTGGCAAACTGATCATAGCCAATGGTGGAAATCAGAAGGCCGAAAGCTCCGGTCATGATGCCTTTGGACGTGGCTTCATTTGAGACGAGCGCGATCACCAGAAGTCCGGTCAGCGCCAGAGCAAACGTCTCTGGTGGTGCGAATTCCAGCGCAAACCGCGCCAGAAGCGGTGCCAGAAAGATCAGTACAATTCCGCCCAAAATGCCACCCAGTGCTGAAGCTGAAATGGCAATACCAACCGCATCCTTCGCACGCCCTTTTTGCGCCATCGGGTAGCCGTCCAGCAAACTAGCGGCGGCCAATGGCGTTCCGGGAATGCGCACCAAAATGGCAGAAATCGCTCCGCCACAGGAACCACCAACATAGATGGCAATCAGGAGCCCCATCCCGGCCACCGGCTCCATATGAAAGGTAATCGGCAGCAAAAGAATGATGCCCATCAAGGGGCCAAGCCCTGGCAGAACACCGATTAGCAAGCCCAGCAATGTTCCAACCAAGACAGCGAAAACCGCGTCCATTGTGAAGAACAACTGAATGCCCTGGAAAAGTGGTTCAAGCATTAGTGTCTGTTACCTGCGCTAAAACGGAGCAATTTCGAACACCCCGGCTGGAAGCACGACATTCAGCAAACCGCCAAACACATAGGCCGAGACATAGGATATGCCGACCGACAGACCCAGCAACAAAAACGGATTGCGCACGTTCAAAAGAACAAACATACTTGCCAATAATAAGGGGGTCGCAATGTGATAGCCCAATGGGCGCATCGAAAATATATACA
>CAZOCA010000526.1:0-3278 GCA_964578105.1 uncultured Pararhizobium sp. | reverse complement strand
TTGTCAGTGTAATGTCACCTTCGCCGATATCTGCGCCGCCGGTAAATTCAGCTATCGCATCTTCTACTGCTGCTGTGGCAGGCGTAAACGGCATGAATGCAAGAGCGGTTGCACCGGCTCCCAGCATCAAGGCCTTGCGTCTTGTGAGTTCCATCGATCTGTCTCCTATCTTAAAGGCAATTCTGACGCTGGATTATTCTTTCAATGTCAGAAGATATGCCACCACGTCTTCGATCTGCTGAGCTGTCAGAAGAGATGGTAATTCCGCTGTTTTTGCAGCTTTTCCCGAAAAAGCGTTTCCGGGTCGAATATAGCCATCGACCTTATAGAAGGATGGCATCATTGAATCTTCGAAGGTCATCTTGGAATTGGCGACGATGCCGCGCAATTCCGCTTCAGTCCAACGTTCGCCAGCGCCATCAAGTGTTGGGCCGACTTCGCCGTGAAAGGGCACTTCCTTGAGCGCTGTAACCTCGTGGCAGGCAATGCAATTGCCCAGGCCACGTGTTGTCATCACTTTGCGGCCAGCTTCCACATCACCCGGCACGCCGGACAAAGATGTTGACACCTTGCCTTCATCGTAAATCACCTGCTTTGGCGCTAACTCAGCGGCCAAAGCACTTCCAAAGAATGCAACACCCAGACCGGCAGCAACGAGTGCCGTGGCACCTGCGCGCAGTTTTCCATATCTCATAATTTTCTCCCCTAAGCAGCCTTAGCTGCTGCCATGAGGATGCAATAATCACCCGCAAAAGGCAATCACAAATTCAAACATATGAATAGGTTCTTGTGCTGCATTGCAGCAGATATGGAGCATATTTTTGCGTTATTGGCCGTTTCAGTCATTCGACCAAAGCTCCGCTGGCGCGGGCTTCTTCCAGTTTTCTTGCATGGTATTTCTGGAAGTGCTCGTCTGTTTCATAACCTTTTTCAACCACCCATTGGAACATGTGGAGGGACGTCCATTTGCCAAAGGCACCCGGCATGGTGGCAACAGCGGCCTGCGCCGTTGTCATACCGTCTGGCACAGTCTCAGGCAGGAACATGATGGTTGGTGTGAAGACAACACTCCAGGCGCGTGCTGCGGTCTTTTCGGTCAGTTCGCGGCCATCAAGATCGATGACTTCTTCATCTCCGAACATGTTGTACTGGACCACCATAAAATGCTCCTGAATGTAGGCCGCGACCTCGGGGTCTGACAAAACGGTCTCATGAAGGCGTTCGCAATAGATGCAACCGCGCTGCTCAAAGATCATGACCAGCCGCTTTCCTTCGGCCTCTGCCGTTTCGATATCTTCCGCAATGTCCCGGAATGTGGTGCTGAACCATGGTTGTTTGTGAAGCCCGTCATCGCCGATCTGAGCGCTAAGGGCAGGGGTACCAAGACCCAGAAAAGCAACCGTCAGAATTGCAATCAAAGATTTCATCTTTTCCTCCAAAGGTTTGTTTCAGTTCTAACCGATCTGGCCAAGGGCTGGAAACCACTCAAGCATGAGATAGGACAGAGTTTGCATTGAGCCGGTCAGAAACAGAATTCCGGTCACGACCAGCAGGCCGCCCATGATTTTTTCAACCATGGCCATGTGTCTGCGAAAGCGACTCATGAAGCGCATGAATGGTCCGGCAAAGAAAGCGGCCAGAATGAATGGGATGCCAATGCCAAGGGCATAGGCAAACAGTAAGACGGCCCCATTCCAAGGATCGCCACTTGTGCTTGCAACCAACAATATGGTGGCCAGGACCGGACCGACGCAAGGTGTCCAGCCGAATGCGAAGGCCAAGCCAACCACATAGGCACCCAATAGGCCAATGGGCTTGTTGCGCACTTGAAACCGGGCTTCGCGAAACAACAGACCGATGCGCAGAACACCCAGAAAATGCAGGCCAAGAATGATTATGATGACACCCGCGACATAGCTGAGCGTGGTCAGGTGCTGGGTTACAAAGGATCCGACCAGAGAAGCGCTTGCCCCCAGAGCAACGAACACTGTGGCAAAACCCAGCACAAAGAACAGCGATGCCACAACAACCCGGCCCATCAGCACCGGCGGTCGTTCATCATCAGTCAGTTCGTCGAGACTGACGCCAGCCAAAAAACACAGATAGGGAGGAACAAGTGGTAGCACGCACGGAGAGGCGAAGGACAACAGCCCGGCTGCCAGTGCGCCGCTTAATGATACTGTAAGGTCCATGCTGCTTGTTCCACCCTGTCTGAGCCGTCATAAATGCGTCGTGCGGCACAGTTCATATTCAGATATTACAATTTGTTTCTGTTTTCAGCAATCGGGAAAGCTGCTATAACGCTACGGAATGTGTAAAAGACTATTTCAGAAAGGCCTGCTGTTGAAACTCGGAACCACACAACATGCGCTGCTTGCGCTGGGCTTGATGAGCTGTTTCTGGGTTGTTCCGGCGAAAGCTGCAGAGCTGATTATGATGGAGCAGAAAGCCTGCCACTGGTGCGAACGCTGGCATGCGGAAATTGGCCCGATTTATCCCAAAACAGAAGAGGGCAAGCGGGCGCCGTTGCGCAGTGTCGATATTCACCAACCTATGCCTGACGATCTGCGCGACATCCAGATGGAACGCTTTACGCCCAGCTTTGTGCTGGTTGAGGATGGTGTTGAACTGGGCCGCATTCGGGGATATCCCGGTGACGAGTTGTTTTGGTGGATGTTATCTGATCTCATGAACAAGCTGCCTGCCTCCTCCCCCGGGTCTGCTCCTGCGCTTGATTCCGCGGCGCCGACTTCGGACCCACTGGCGTTGGGCAGCGCCACAAAAACCTGACTGGTGTTCTCGACATGTCTGTAACTGATAGCCGTTCTCAATCCTCCAAGGCCCTGCCGGTTCTCGGTGATGGTAAATCCATGGATGCCATGATGGATAGCGCCAAGGAGGCAACCGACTTTCTCAAGGCGCTTGGTCATGAAGGTCGGTTGATGATCCTGTGTCGTCTTGTCGAGGGCGAATGCTCGGTGACCGAAATGGAAGAGTTGTTGTCCGCCCGCCAAGCCGCGGTTTCGCAACAGCTTGCGCGCCTCAGGCTGGAAGGTCTCGTCAAGACCCGCCGCGAGGGAAAAGTGATGTATTATTCGCTGGCTGATGAGCGCGTGGAGCGTATGATCGGGCTGGTTTATGAGTTGTTCTGCCAGGATGAATGCTGAGCGGTTGGCTATCCTCTGATTGCAAATCGGGTTGATATCGTATATATTCAAAAAAACTAATATGTCGGGAGGTCTACAGCATGGAGGAGCTGTCGTCGGGCACGACTGCAG
>CAZOCA010000525.1:0-3278 GCA_964578105.1 uncultured Pararhizobium sp. | reverse complement strand
CCCGGTATCGCGGCCCGTCCAGCTGGGGCCGATTGCGAGCCCCGCGCTTTTCAGACGCCGGATTAGGTCCAGCACTTCGGCTACCTGCCTGACACTTATGGCGGCGGTAGGTTCGTCCATAATAACGATGTTAGGCTTTGATAGCCGGGTTCGGGCAATTGCAACTGCCTGTCTTTGCCCACCCGACATCTGAAGGACTAGATCCTTGGGCCGGGTCTCCGATTTGAGATCCGCAAATAGCTCAGCAGACCGTTCGTTCATCGCAGCACGGTTGAGAAAGCTGAAGGGACCAACTTTGCGCACAATTTCACGGCCAAGAAATACATTCATGGATGCAGTGAGGTTGTCGCACAATGCTAGGTCCTGATGGACTACTTCAATGCCAGCGTCGCGGGCTTCCCGCGGGCGAGAAAAATTTACTGTTTTGCCGTCGAGGCTGATGGTTCCCGATGTTGGGGGAAAACTGCCAGCAATTATTTTGATCAGCGTGGATTTACCCGCTCCATTGTCGCCCATCAACCCTAGGACCTGGCCCCGCTCCAAGTTGATATCGACTCCAGCAAGAGCGTGAATACCGCCAAAGTTTTTTGTGATGCCGTTCAGTTCCAAGATACTCATCAGGCCATCCCCTATGCCCGGCTGCGCGAAGCAGCATACTGATCGAAGGCAACTGCTGCGATGAGGATCAGACCAATTACAATTTGTTGCACAAACGAAGACACATTCATAAGCACCAGGCCATTTCGCAGCACACCGATTAGAAGCGCTCCGACAACTGTACCGAAAATGCTGCCCAGTCCGCCAAAGAGCGAGGTGCCCCCTATGACCACAGCGGCGATCACGTTGAGCTCCAGTCCCATTCCCGCAACGGCTTCAGCCGAGTTCAATCGTGCAGACAGGAGAAAGGCCGCCAGGCCGCAGAAGAAGCCCACAATCACATAGACGAGGAATGTAACCCGGCGTGTGTTCACTCCATTCAGATCCGAAGCAGCAGCATTTCCGCCAACTGAATAGACGTGCAAACCGAAGCGGGTATGTTTGAGAACAATGTGCGCTATTGCGGCTGCTGAAAAAAACAAGATCACAGGCACCGGAACGTTACCGATCCGTCCCTGACCCCACCACGTATAATCTTCGGTGAAGCCGCTGATCGGTCCACCACCAGAAAACAGCAGGGCAACCCCGCGAAACACGCTCAGACCGCCAAGTGTAACCACAAATGGAGGGACCTTAAGTCTGGTGATTGCCAGTCCCTGAAGTGCACCACCGGCTATTCCCACGGCAATTGCTGCAAGAACTGCAAAGATGACGGGATTGCCGGTAGCCGCCTCCGCACCAATGGCGAAACGGTTGTCCAGCCCACCCTTGGAAACATAGGCGGCGACCAACCCAGCAAGGGCCACTAGGGAACCCACAGAGAGGTCGATACCTGCAGTCAGGATCACGAATGTCATACCTATGGCTACCAGACCAGAAATCGAGACCTGGCGCAGAACGTTCAGAAGGTTCAGGGGATGCAAAAAATTGGGCTGGAGGAGTGCAAAGACCAAGACGAGCACAAGCAGAAAAATTGGGGCAGCGTATTTTGCCGCAAACCCAAACCAGTCAGTTCCTTTGTCAGGCTCTTTGTCGCCAATTGTGTTGTCTAAATTCATACGCCTGCTCGGAAGGTCTGTCTTCAGTTACGATTTGGGCCCGCCACCTTATCCGGCGGTGGACCCATTACTTGCCAAGTTAAATCAGTTAAGTTCCGAAAGACGTTCGGCCTTATCAATATTGTCCTTGGTAATTGCGAACGGCTCTAGCAAAACCAAAGATTCTGGTGTTGTTCCGTTGCGCAGGAAATTGACAAGTGCCTGAAGTGCAAGACGGCTCTGACCACCAGGTGTTTGTTCGATTGTTGCTGTTAAACCGCCGTCACGCACACTTGCAAGAGCCTCAGGCAGCGCATCAAACCCAAGGATCGCGATGTTTAGACCTTGTTCCTGAGTGACCTGTAGTGCGCCGAGCGCCATATCATCGTTGGCTGCAACAATGACATCTGGTGGTGAATCAAGTCCGGCCAATATCGATTCTGTGACGGACGCACCTTCTTCTCGGGCAAAATTTGCAGTCTGTTCCGCAACGAAAACATATTTGTCCGACATCGAATCCAGGATATTATGAACCCCTTTATTGCGGTCGATGGCCGGGCTCGCTCCGGGTTGACCCTGAAGATTGACGATAGTTGCGCCGTCAGGGAAGAGTTTGATAATCAGTTTTGCCTGTGCCTCGCCGCCGATCACGTTATCAGCGCCCACATGGCCAAGTACACCCTCGACACCATCGACACGTCTGTCGATTGTCATTACAGGAATTCCTGCATCGATCACTTGTTTAACACCAGGAGCCAATGCGACGGAATCAGCCGGGCTGATGACCACACCACTGACTTGATTGATAATTGCAGCCTCAAGTTCGGCTGTCTGTTTGGGTGCAGAGTTCTGACCATCCTGGTTGATCATTGTAATGCCGCCGAGTGCTTCCGCTTCGGCGTTAAGCGCATTTTGCATATGAACAAAGAATGGAAATCCGAGGCTCGGCATCGAAGTAACGATAGTCAAATCTTGCGCCTGAACTGGAGCTGTTGAAATCATCGCGGCTGCTATTATTGAAACAAATCCAGATGTAATTCGAAACTTGGTCATTTTTCCTCCCAGAAAATAGTGACTACTAAATATAGTCTTCTTCAATTGATTGATCTTCCCCAACAAAAGGGAATAGAGAGAACGTTATGTGCTCCAACGCGCTGTTGCAACCCAATTTACGTATCCCGTTTGGTGCGGTGCCGTCTCTGCAATCAAATGGAAGATGCTGTCAGACGAATACGATGGCTACCAAATAGGCGATTGGTAACGAGCAAGATCGAGTTTTCGACAATTTTCTAAGATCGATCTTGCAGCTGTTGCAGCCGCCTGGACCGCGCTCAGGATCAATCGCCAGAGTTTCAGCTTGGCATGTGCCAACAAGAGAGCGTCCGATAATCCCGCCCTCTTCCCTTTCGAGATAATGGTTTATGCAGGTTTATCGTATCGGAATGCTTACGTTAACTTTGCCGCCCATAGATTCATATTCATCAATTGAAATACCATCGTAATAGGCCCCAGCGCTCATCATCATCCCATTTGGATTGGTCAGGCTGAAACCCGCGTCCAAACGTGCACGAAGGTCATCATTGCCCAGCGCATATCCTTGTGGGGATGCGCCTTCCTCGACACCAAAATTCCACACGCCACTGA
>CAZOCA010000524.1:0-3289 GCA_964578105.1 uncultured Pararhizobium sp. | reverse complement strand
GGTGATGAGCAGGCTGCCATGGCCAATCTCAACGCACATCTGACGACGTCCTGGCGTCGGTCCCTTGGGTTGCCCCCGGAGTTGCGCTCGAAACAACGCAGTGAACCGCAATGACAATCCGCAATGTCCTGTTTCTGTTTTCTGACCAGCACAATCAGAAGGTCGCCGGTTGCTATGGCGATAGCGTGGTGCAAACCCCCAATATCGATAAACTGGCGCAGGATGGCGTGCGGTTTGACAATGCCTACTGCCCCTCCCCCATCTGCGTTCCCAGCCGAATGGCCAGCCTCACAGCACGCTGGCCGCATCGGCAGGAATGCTGGACGAATGACGATATATTGCGATCAGATTTGCCAAGCTGGCTGCATGCGGCTGGCGCTGCAGGCTATGCGCCGGTTCTGATCGGGCGGCTCCATGCCATCGGGCCAGATCAGATGCATGGTTATGCGGAACGGCAGGGCGGAGATCACAGCCCCAACTGGCAGGGCGCGCCGCGCCAATCCATGGGCGTGTTGAGTGAAACCAATGATCCCACAGCGGCATCGCTGCAAAAAACCGGTCCTGGATACAGCGCCTATCAGCAAAAGGACGCCGATATTACCGAGGCGGCCGTTGACTGGCTGACCCATCAGGCCCCTGCCTGGAATGCGGAGGGAAAACCGTTCTGTCTGACCGTAGGGCTGATGCTGCCACATCCGCCCTATGTGGTGGATGAGGAGGCCTATGAACTTTACGCCGGCAAGGTTCCACCACCTGATTTGGGGCCAGAGGCAGCCGATCATGCTTTCCACCGCTGGTGGCGTGACAATCGCGGTGTCACAGATCTGACAGCGGAAGAGGCGGACCGGGCAAGAACAGCTTATTGGGGTCTGGTTCACCGCATGGATGAGATGATCGGCCAAGTTCTTGAGGCGCTTGAAGCTGCCGGACTGATGGAGAACACGCTGATCATTTACGCCTCAGATCATGGCGACCATCTGGGCGAGCGCGGACTTTGGTGGAAACACACATTCTATGAGGAATCGGTAAAAGTTCCCCTCATCATGCGCCTGCCCGGTATACTGCCTGCAGGAGAGGTCCGCGATCAGGTGGTCAACCTTGTCGACCTCAGCCAAACCATGCTTGAAGCGATGGGAACAGACCAATTACCCCATGCCGATGGGCGCAGTTTCTGGACCCTGGCACAGGATGCCACGGCAAGCTGGCGCAACGAAACCTTTTCCGAATATTGCACGGACACCGTTCCGGCATGGACCGGAGGACGGGCGGTGCAGCAGCGCATGATCCGCTCCGATCAATGGAAATTGATCGTCTACAATGACGAAGCACCACAGCTTTTCGATCTCAACGCCGATCCATCTGAACAGCACAATCTGGCAGATGACCCGGAGTATCGCCAAACGCGACACCGCCTGATGGCACGCCTCACGCAGGATTGGGACCCGACCGCCATTGCAAAACGCATGCTGGAGCGCCGCGTTGAAAAGGACATCGTGCTGAAATGGGCGCAGCAAACCAACCCAACCAGCACCCATATTTGGAATTTCTCACCCGAAATCAACAAACTGAGCGGCCGTCAATCAGACGGCTGAGAACGATCAATTTTTCAAACGAAACGAAGGAGGAAAGAATGAAAAACTTTACACGCAGAACTCTTACAATCGCCACTCTTGGCCTGACGGCTGCATTGGCCTTGCCTATGGCGGGGCACGCGCAAGCCTATCCGGAAAAAGCTGTGCAGATCACTGTGCCTTTTGGCGCTGGCGGTGGCACTGACACATTTGTGCGCACGATACAGCCCTTTGTGGAAAAACAGCTTGGGGCCGATCTTGTGGTGCTGAATGTGCCGGGCGCCGGGTCCGTAACCGGAAGTCGCGGTGTCATCAGCAAAGACCCGGATGGCTATTCAGTTCTGGTCAATCACGCCACGCTGTTGACCAATATGGCTATCGGCAAGGCAGACTTTGATGTCTCCTCATTTGAGCTTGCAGCTTCCACCACATCCATTCCGCTTGTCGTTGCGGTTCCGGCCTCTTCTGCCGCCAATTCGCTGGACGAGTTGAAAGCCCTTTTGTCAGGTGGAGATCCGGTCATTGCCGGCGTTAATATTGGTGCAGTCAATCACTTTGCCATGCTGATGCTGGAAGCCGAACTTGGCGCAGGCAAATTCCGCTATGTGCAAACCGGTGGTGGTGCCAAGACCATAGCCGCCCTGCTGGGCGAGCAAATCGCGGTTGGCGTGTTGAGTGGTGCAGAAGCCAAACCCTTGCTGGAAGCTGGCGAAGTCAAAGTCATTGCAGCCCTGTCTGGTGACCGCATTCCCTATCTGGCTGATGTAGCAACGGCTGCCGAACAGGGTGCCGATGTTGACTTTTCTATCGAGCACAGCTGGTACTTCCCCAAAGGCACACCGGCTGACGCCATCGCTGCATTCTCTGCGGCACTGGAAAAAGCCATTGGCGATGCGGAATTGCAGGCCATCCTTGATGAGCGCGGCATTACACCAACCTATTATGGGCCTGATGCAGCTCCTGCCCGTGTGGCGGCCACACTGGCACAGTTGAAAAGCGCAGCAGACCTGATCGAGAATTAGGTTCGCCAACCACTTTCTGAAGGCCAGACCCAGTTAAGGTCTGGCCTTCAGTCCTTACCGTAACCGGGAAAAACCACAATGTTTGAAGTGCTGAGCCTTGGCACAACCCTCTTCATTGGATTGGGCGTCTTGCTGGGTATTGTCGTCGGTGCAATTCCGGGACTGACAGCAACCATGCTCATCGCATTGTCGTTGCCATTCACCTTTTCCATGGACCCAATTCCAGCCATCTCCATGCTGGTTGGCATGTATGTGGGCGGTGTGTCCGGATCGCTGATTACGGCCATCATCCTGCGCATGCCCGGAACCCCGGCTTCGGTCATCACCACGCTGGACGGCTATCCAATGGCGCAAAGAGGTGAAGCCGGCAAAGCTTTGGCCCTTGCCATTTGGGCCAGTTTCTTTGGCGGCCTCATATCCTGGGTTTTTCTGGTTCTGCTGTCCGAGCCGCTCAGCCGAATGGCGGTCCGCTTCTCAAAATTCGACTATTTCGCGCTGGTCGCCATGGCGCTTTTGCTGATTGTATTTCTCAGCAAGGGCAACATGTTGCGCGGCCTGATTTCCGGAGCGCTGGGCATTCTCGCCGCAACACCCGGATCAGATCCCATCAGCGGTTCCTTCCGGTTTACCTTCGGCATTCAATGGCGGGAAAACGGCTTCCCCTTGCTGGCGGTGCTGATTGGCCTGTTCGCAGGA
>CAZOCA010000523.1:0-3294 GCA_964578105.1 uncultured Pararhizobium sp. | reverse complement strand
TTTCTGGATTTCTTTTCATTTCAAAAATCCTTTCAACCAGTTTTTGAAGTCACTCCATGCTGCCTGTCCATCGTGAGCCGAATTTGTAGAAAGTGTGGCGGTAAGAAGTTGAAGCACGCTCTGATGAGCGACGTATTTCACGCGCCGTATTTTTTGCTGAAAGTACTTTCGCCGTGATGTTATTGCTGGGGAATTTGGCTATGGGCATAACCAACATCGCAGATGTTCTTACTTCCCGTCACGCAGGCTAACATCATGAGCGCCGCCATCTTCAAAATGTCGGTTGTCGACGGGAAAATATCGAAAAAATAGGAACTCACTTTTTAAAAGATTTCATCCAACGATCGTATTAGCCATCATAAGAATAACCGATGCCATAGACAGAACGGATGGTATCCCATTCAGAAACCCGTTTCATTTTGATGCGAATATTCTTGATGTGACTATCGATTGAGCGGTCAATCACCTCGCTGTCGTCGGGGTAGGCAAGCTCTAATAGCTGTGAACGGGAATATACTCTGCCGGGTTTAGCATGCAATATCTCAAGTAACATAAACTCCCGTCTTGTCAGGTCGATATTCACACCGTCATAGGTTGCGATCCAACGCTCCGCATCAACGATTAAGCCCTTGTTGCTCTCGTTAGATTTTTTAGATTGATTTGAGGTGCGGCGAAGCACAGCCTTCACACGCGCTACAAGTTCCCTTGGTGAAAAAGGCTTGCATAGATAATCGTCCGCGCCCATTTCCAAGCCAACTAGGCGGTCAATTTCTTCCACTTTTGCAGTCACCATTATAATGGGAACTTTGCTGGTCTTGCGAACTTCCTGACAAACGGTCAATCCATCCACTTCAGGCAGCATTAGATCAAGAATAACCAAATCGAATGCACCATTCAAAATCGTTGTGACTGCGTCCAGCCCACTGGAAAGAAGTGCTACTTCCAATGCTGCCTGTGTTAGATATTCCTCGACCACTTTTGCCAAGACTAATTCGTCTTCAACAATCAGAATTTTTTTTGACGTATAGTCGGACATGACCATCAAATTCACCTCGGTAGGATAAGGGAGATTTTTAAACCACCCAATTTAGACGGCTGGGCTTCAATCTTGCCGCCGTGAGCGCAGATGATGGATTCACAAATTGAAAGCCCTAATCCAGAACCGCCCGACTCGCGAGAGCGGGACTGTTCAACACGATAAAATCTTTTGAAAAGGTGCTGAATTGATTCTGCTGGCGGACTTGGTGCGGAATCCTCAATTACAATTGAAATTTCAGAACTTGTTTCCTTCGCTTCAATATGAACTATGCCGTTGGAGCTGGTGTAACGTTTGCTATTCTCTAGGAGATTGTCAAACACTTGGCGAAGTCGAAAACGATCACAATTTAGCACCAGGTCCGATTCAACTTCCAAGCTGATTTCGATGCCTGCAGACTTAAAACCAGCACTGGCGCCGGAGACCGCTTCTTTAATGACAGTCGCTAGCTGAACCTTTTCAAGACTAAGAGAAATTTTGCCTTCGCGTGTTCTTGAGAGCGTATTGATATCGCCGACAAGTGAAGACAGGCGCATCACCGAAGAGTGCAAACTTTTCAGCCTTAGAGCGGTCGGCTGTCTAATACCATCTTGCAAAGCCTCGATTTCAGCTCGCAGGATTGCTAGTGGGGTCTGCAATTCATGCGATGTATCTGTAATCCATTTACGCTCGGCTTGTTCAGAGGCAGCTAGGCTATTTGCTAGAATATTGTAGTCGTCCATCAACCGTCCCAATTCGTCGTGACGGCGATGGGAAATAAGGTTGGTGAAATCACCGGAAGCCAATCGGCTGCTTCCGTCAGTCAACTCCCTAATTGGCGCAAGAAACTGGCGGGCGAGTATCAAAGCCACTGCAAGTGACAGAGCTAGGGCCATAAGAGATACTATCAGCAATGATCTATACTGACTTTCTATAAATAGATCATCAGATTCCATACGGTCACCAATTGGCGCCGATAGACTGATCCATCCGATTGGTTCGGCAGTTGATGACCGTTCAGGACGATAGATTGCGCGTGTAACCATTTGCCTGCCGAGTTGCGGGGACCCCGCTAGAACCTCACCATTTCGATCGAGCAATCCAACACGCTCTATTAGATGTGGCGGCACGGTTCTATTTGGTGGCGGCGGAGGAGGAGCCCCCTCACGTCTTAAGCGATCCGGCGGCACCCTCAACCGCCGCTGATTTTCTATAGGAGGCAAGGCACCAACGGTATAATTCTGTACAACGAACGCGAACCAATTCTGTTCGGTACTCACCAACTCTGGCCAACCTTGTGCGTTCAAATCATATGATTTGGTCAGGGCAATTTCCAGATCGTCGAAGCGATTGATTTCGGCTTGCAGCAAATACTTGGCGAACCCGTCCCGCATACTAAGCGCTAAGAGGCTGGCCATCATTGCCACGATTATCATTGTCGTCAGTGAAATGGTTACAAATATTTTTTTTGTAAGAGATAATCGTTTCCAGAGCATCGCGTTCTTATCAAGCGTAATTGTGGAGGGAAAATGGAGGTGCCTACGGTTCAGTTCGTCCGCTCTTCGAAGAGGCCAAAGAATTGAGCAATTGCCTTGATCCGACTGCCAGGTGACAGACTAGCTGCCCGACCTCAAAATGCTTCATTTTTTAGCACTTCGCCTTTAAGGGCACGGTACATTTCCTTATGCTCATCCCATATCCGCTGACCGTCAAGCGGACTGTGATTGGCCCTTCTTCGTTATTCATGAATTGGAACCCATGGTATCCGGGGAAGGGTGCAGGTGTCGCGGTCTCTCGGGCCATACCGATAGCGTTTAGCGACAGGACAATCGGATAGCCCCAAAGCGTGCTGGAGACCATCGTTCCGATAAATGAATCCTCAAGCTAGAATAGCGTTTCCATGTGCTGCCTTTCTCGCGGCGCTCTGCCCTGTGCAGACCGGTCAAAGTGGTGGGTATGTTGTTTTTGCGCAGTCAGCGGGGCCGCGCATCGGCGGCCCTTGTGGTGACTACTCCGCCCGCTCATTTGTGAGATCGTCACAGGCGTAAGGCTGATAGGCGTCCGATGTCAGCACGACTTCGTCTGATCCCTCGAAGGGCGTTTCGAGATAGAGAGGATCATTAAACGCATAGTCCCGCGTCAGAACGGTGCCATCGTCGTTCAGCGTGAACCGTTCGGTCACTGTCAGTTCGGCACTATTTTTGACCGATTGCGGACCGCCGCGACCCTCGGGGCGTGGGGGGCGATCAGTCTCTTCCGCGCCGTCGGTCACAAGCCCT
>CAZOCA010000522.1:0-3295 GCA_964578105.1 uncultured Pararhizobium sp. | reverse complement strand
CCACATCACTGCCGCGAAGATTGAAGGTCCAGGCAATTGAATCCGTCAGTGTGACCAGAGCCGCATCGGCGTTCATTTCATCCAGGTGGTCTGAGAGGCGCTGTAGCTTGGCGGGGGCGCTCTCGCCTGCAAATCCTATGTCCTGTAGAACAATACGTCCTTTGGCAGGGGCGGGTCGGCCATCCTCTTCCCATATCTGATCAACCGGATCGATAGGGCATGAAACCAGTTCTGCGCCGGCTGTTTCGCAGGCTTTTCTGAAGTTGCGTACCTGAGAGACGGTCAGATAAAAGGGGTGATACCCCACACGATGACCCGGTTTAAGATTGGTCTTCAACCATTTGGCCGGACCTGTCGTCACAACATCAACAGTTGAAAAAGTGTCAGGGTCAATTTGCTGAGAGGACTGTTCTGTATACCGTCCGTCAATGAACAGATATCCTCGGTCGGCGATGGCAATGGCCCAACCGGCAGAACCGGTGAACCCGGTCAGATAGGATAACCGCTCCTGATCAGCTGGCAGGTACTCGCTTTGATGTGCATCTGCGTGAGAGATGATGTAGCCATCAAGACCATTGCCTTTCAGAGCTTTTGCAAAGCGCGCAAATCTCTCTCCAAGTAGGTTTTTTCCAACCGGTGGCTGAGCAAAAGACTGAAACATAGATATCTCCTTTTATGCGCGTATGACGCGCCATCGATCGAATGTCAAAACAGACAGTAATGCTGCATTGCAAGGTAAATTCTTCGCATATGCAAAAAACGCAATGCTGACATGCAGCATTGGCCCTTTTCTTATGCGCCGTGATCCCTAAATTCTAAAACATCAGAGCGGCGCACTTTAGTCCCTCCCAGATGTTGAAAGCGATCCCCTCCCACGCTGACAACGCAAAGTGTGCCGCTCTAAACCAATTTTGAAAGCTAAGGACAAAGATCATGGCTACAACTGCCTCATTTACGAACGTCCCCGCTCGTGCAGCCGGTTCGAACTCCGTATTTCGTCGCGCGATGGATCGCATGGTATCTGCACGGGAACGTCAGGTATCCCGCTATGTAAACGGTTACCTTTTGACACTCGACGACCAGACACTGGCCGAAAACGGTTTTAACCGCAAAGCGCTTGAAAAGGCGGGTTCTGCCATTTACCCGTTCTAAGTCAGTTACTTAGACTGAAATTTAAAACACCGGATGGTTTTACCATCCGGTGTTTTTTTATTTAGAGCGTGGTTTCGGTTGATTAAGACAGGGCTCTAAAGCACTGCGCAAAAGGTGAGCGTTGTCCAGCCCTCGCGAGAAGCGCGCCGTTGCAATGCCAAGCCATGTGCCACATAGGCGGCAACCACCCGGTTTGCCTGCGCATCCAGAATTCCCGAGAGTATCAGCGTTCCCCCCGCGGCCAGTTGACCGCCAATTTCACCCGCCATTGTCATCAGAGGTCCTGCAAGAATATTGGCAACAATCAGATCAAATGGCGCGTTCACGCGGATGGCCGTGTGATGCATCCCGTTTGCTTCGACCACGTGAATCCGGTTTGCTACCTGATTCAATTGGGCATTTTCGCGTGCAACAACCACCGAAACCACATCAATATCGCTGGCCAGCACAGGTTGGTGACAGGCTTTGGCAATCGCGATGGCCAAAAGTCCTGTTCCCGTACCCATATCAAAGATGCGTTCAAAAGATCTGCGCCGAAGAACATATTCCAGTGCCTCAAGACAGCCGGCTGTTGTGCCATGATGGCCGGTGCCAAACGCTTGTCCGGCCTCAATCTCAATGCCAACCGCGCCAGCGGGAACAAGAGCCTTGTCATGAGCGCCGTGAACAAAGAACCGCCCGGCAGCAACAGGTCGCAAGCCTTCAAGGCTCATGGCCACCCAATCTTCATCGCCAACGTCTTCATGGGTCATTTCCAGACCTGACATATCAGCAGTAAGCAGACCTGTGATTCGGTCCAGAGCCTCTGTCAGTTCCTCTTTGGGAACATAAATATCGATGGTCCATTCCAACGAATCAGGATTGTCTGGCTCGACCTCGAAATGCGAGATGGCATGGCCATCTTCTTCAAAGGCAGCTTCAAGCAATAAGAAGAGGTCGCTGGCTTCCGGAGTATCCAGGCGCAGCATAATTCGGGATTGGTTCATGATCAGTGGGTTTCCAGAAAACTGTCGACGACTTTTTTGCGTCCTGCCTTGTCGAAATCCACCGTGAGTTTGTTGCCGTCGATCTGAGCCACCAGCCCATAGCCAAACTTCATGTGGAACACGCGTTCACCAAGTGCAAAATTTGATGATGCAGCAGACCCGCTTTTGGCCACCAGCTCACCTTCAATGGTGCGTGGGCCGCCACTACTGCGTTTAGTGCCTTCGCTCTTGCTGTGTTGTTGTGCGCGCTGCCAGCCGGGCGTGGAATAAGTGTTGCGAAACGTATCCTGTGTGTCGAACCGACTGGCGCCATAGGCGCCACCACCGGATGACCCATAGCCGCCATAGCTGCTGTTGCTTTCATTGATTTGGGCATGTGTTTCCGGCAGTTCATCCAGAAACCGCGAGGGAATAGAGGATTGCCAGGTGCCGTGAATGCGCCGGTTTGAGACAAACCAGATTTTTGCAGCTTTCTTGGCACGCGTCAGGCCTACATAAGCCAGCCGCCGTTCCTCCTCCAGCCCGGAGCGACCGGATTCATCCAGCGCCCGTTGATGGGGGAACAGGCCTTCTTCCCATCCGGGCAGATAGACTGTGTCAAATTCCAGGCCTTTTGCAGAATGCAGCGTCATGATACTGACCGCATCGTAATCTTCCTGCGTGTCTACATCCATAACCAGAGAGATATGCTCCAGAAAGCCGCCCATGCTTTCAAACTCTTCCATGGAGCGGATCAGCTCTTTCAGGTTTTCCAGACGGCCAGGCGCATCTGCGGACCGATCATTCTGCCACATCTCCGTATAGCCGCTCTCATCCAGAATGATTTCGGCAATTTCGGTGTGGGGCAGATTGTCGGCCTGTTCGCGCCAGCGCGACAGGCTGTTGACCAGATCAGACAAGGCCCTGCGTGGTTTGCTCGTCAACTCTTCAGTCTGGCACAATTCATGCGCTGCCTGTATCAGGGGAATTGACCTTGCACGTGCAAATGTATGCAGCTTTTTAAGCGTTATATCGCCAAAGCCCCGGCGCGGCTTGTTGATGATTCGCTCAAATGCAAGATCATCGGCAGGCTGCAGCATGGCGCGGAAATAGGCCAAAGCATCGCGAATTTCCATACGCTCGTAAAAGCGCGGGCCGCCAATGACACGGTAATTCAG
>CAZOCA010000521.1:0-3299 GCA_964578105.1 uncultured Pararhizobium sp. | reverse complement strand
ATCATAGAAAGCGCAAAATGACTGATTCAGGCGTGCAAAACCGGTTTTGTATTGCGTCAGTTTCTGTCAAAATCTCGAGAGCCTGTTTTTGAATGCCCATCACATGTATGAAAAACTCAAAGCCATCATTGACGAAAATGATCTGGAACCAACCGGACCCGGCACGCATTTGCAGCAGAGCAGGCGCGCCTGCTTTCACAGTGCAATCAGCCCTATTCCGGTAATCGTCTGGGTAACCAGCGGCAGAAAGCGTGTTTCGACAACACCAATCCACGACACATTCTCAACCAAGGGACAATAATCATGAGACAGCCAGACACAAAACCAGCGATTGCAGCAGTGGATGTGGCCATTCGGTCGAAACCTTCGGTCTATCCTGACCCATTTGGTGCGCGTGTGGCAGGCCGCATCAAACGGCAATTGGGAGACTTCTTTGGCCTGCAGAATTTTGGCGTCAATCTGACAGAATTATCACCCGGTGCGCAGTCTGCATTGCTGCACCGCCATTCGCGTCAGGATGAACTGATCTATATCCTTGAAGGTACACCGACGCTGCGCATGGAGGATGGCGAACAGCTTTTGCAGCCCGGCATGTGCGCAGGCTTTCCAGCAGGCGGTACGGCACATCATTTGATCAACAGAACGAAGACCATTGTGCGCTATCTTGAAATTGGCGACCGGAGACCGGGGGACGAAGGATCATATCCTGAAGACGATCTGCAGGCCGTCATGGAAGAGGGCAAATGGGTGTTCAAACACAAGGATGGCAGCGCTTATGACTAGAAGATTGAATGGGCTTCAAACCCCAAACAATCTCTGCCAATGCACTTCCTTGTCCCGGAAATAGGTGCTCTCGATCAGCGCCACGACGTAGTCACGCAGATTTTCCGGATAGGTCTCATAGTCGCGGTAAAAGGCTTCCTTGTTCACCATGAAGCGCAGCACGAAATCAAACGGGATAAATTCTGCGATAAGACGATTGATCAACCCGGCATCATCATGATCCGGGTTGGCCCGTTGCAGCAGGAAGCGCAGATCGGGCGCCACCTTGTACAGATCGACGCTCTCTTTCGCCAAGAGCGCTTTTTTGGTGCGATTGAGGAAAGACAAAACCCGGTCATTCGCCATATCACTGGCATGAGCATGCACCCATTTTCGCACATTGGCAGGGGTCAATTTGCCCAAATCCGCACCGTTGCCCGACAGAGCCATGACAGCCCTCATATGCTGGTCAATGCGACTTTCCAATACGCCTGAGTCCAGCAGCCAGTCCGGGTTCAAAGGCTCCAAACGGTCTGTCGCTGTCAGATAGGCGTGGAGCGTCTTGGGATCCGCGAGAGACAGATACCAACTCACCGCCCGCTTTTTGCTTGGGAACGGCGGCTCTTCAGGCTCGCCCAGAACCATGTGGCCATCCTCGTCGCGCAGAATGTAGACACCACCAAAATGGTCTGCCCAAAAGGCATTTTTGGTAAAACGCACATTGCGCGGCACCGGATCATTCTTGCGAATATCACCTGTCAGCGCGGCCAGATCGATGATCTGCTTCATCAGCTTTTCATTATTCCAGGACGTGGTTTCCCGCTCAAATCGTGCAATCAGGCCTTCCAGCCTGTTGGCCGCTTCCAACACGCCATTGGCACTGTTCAGATCAAACACAACATGGCGAATGGACAGGAGATCATCGATGCTCGTGACCGTATAAGTGTCGTCCTCGATCTCCCCGAATACCACATCCTTCAAAGTCAGAATATCCAGCGCAACGCGGTTGGTCTGGAAAAACGACCGCATGAACTCCGGCGTTGAAGAGAAGGACACCTGCGTATAGGGCAAATCATGTTGCTTGGGGGACAGTATGATAAAACGCGGATTGACCCGGTGCGGGTTGAGGTAATGCTGGTCGTCCAGAATATCCGCGACCTGAGGTGAGAACCCCATGGCATCAATGAAGAACGTGTCCGGCGCGACCGGTTTGAAGCCAAACTGGGTCAGCGCAGTGTTGTAATTCTTCACCAGATGAGGCTGGGAGACTTCCATCAACCCGCCATAAATCATCTTGCTGGCAATCAGGCGCTCCATTTGCCGTCCCGCTTCAATTGCTCCATTTCACGCTGCGCCCGTTCGCGCACCCGCTGATCACGCAGAATCTTCTCTGTTGCCGCTTCATCCGATTTATCGGAATAGCGGAATTCGGAAGATGCATAACGGTTGATCTCCTGCATCACCATTTCCATGGTGATGGGGCTTTGCAACTCCTTGATCATGGACAGCTTTTCATCATAGGGGCGGTGCATGAAGCCATCCGGCGCCTCAAACCACTCATCAGGGAGTTCCACATCAAAAGCCCGCATCTTGATGGCGTCAGTGACGTTCTTGATGGCGCGTCCGGTGAAGCGCGGTTGTGCTTCCTTGATGGCGTGGAGATAGCGCCCGATATCAGCCATGGTCTCAGGCGTGCCATTGACCGAAATGATGTGGTCAAACACCTGCTTCAGCCCCTCCTCCTGAGGCACCATCAGATCGCCATAGGCTTCTTTGGCAGCGCGCTGAATGTTCTGATTGGCATAAAGCTCGTGGTCACCCAACTCCAGCGCGTGGTTTTTACCCAGAAGCAGCGTGAAGATATCGACATAATCTTCACGGCTTTGCGGTCCATCAACCAGCCAACGCGCACCGGCTCGCTGGCGCAGGGCATCATCCACCATTTCAGGATAGTTGGAAAACATGCCGAACGAGCAATTGCCCCGCACCACTGTGTTTGCGCCTGAAAAGGCATCCATCAGAACAGCGGTAATTTCCTGCTGTCCGGCGGAGGTGTTGTTGGCGTCAGACCGTTTTGCTGCCACCTGATCAATATCATCAACCGTTCCAAACCCGATGCTGCGCGGGTCCAGCACGGCTTCCACAAATGCGCGGCAGTTCTGGCCGGATTTGCCCTGATAGGAGGAAATCTGGTCGACGCCAAAATTCTGGTAGTGGAACCGGTAGCCGCCAATCTGGGCATAATCATTCATCAGACCGGCGATCATTTGAATAAGGGTGGTCTTGCCGGTGCCGGGAAAGCCATCGCCGATAAAGGTGAAGATGAAGCCGCCCAGTTCGACAAACGGGTTCATCTGCTTGTCGAAATCATAGGCCATCAGCATTTTTGACAGCTTCACCGCCTGATATTTCGCGATGTGATTGCCCACGACTTCATGGGTTTTCTTGAAACTCATGGTCAACGGTTTGCTGGCCTTGGATGGGCCGGTCTCCAGACCATCCAGTGTGAAATCATCTGCATCAAGGCGGATGTGCAT
>CAZOCA010000520.1:1733-3317 GCA_964578105.1 uncultured Pararhizobium sp. | reverse complement strand
GCTTCCTGCAGACGCTTGACGACCGGTTGCGCACCGGCAACGGCTGCTTGTTCGGCGCTCAATTATCGCTGGCTGATCTCGCCATCCTGCCATTTGTGCGCCAGTTCGCAAATGTGGACAGGCCCTGGTTTGACAGCCAGGACTGGCCAGACCTGCGTAAAGCGCTGGAAGACTTCACAGTCTCCGAGCGATTTGCATCCATAATGCTGAAATATGCCATGTGGCAGTCAGCGGACGAAGCCATCTGGTTTGGTGAACCGAAAAGCTAATGCCTCCGGCGATCAGACGACGGTGCCGGGCCTGAACTCATATCGCAGGCCCGACAGGACAGGAATGTCTAGTGAAGCTTGATCTGGGCGAAGCCAACGGCCACATTAATGCCGCTGGACCCGGAGACACTCAGCGGCTGCAGAGCAAACGCTTCAGATGATCCACCAACAAGCACGTTGGCACCAAGTCCAACAGCGAATGCAGCTGACGCAGTTGCACCACTATAGGTCCCAGCCAGCGCGCGCGGAGCGTATTTCTCTTCCTGGGCAGCCACTACAGTCCACAGAATAACGGTTTCACCAGTTACTCCGATATCAATTCCGTATTTGTCGATGGTGCCCGTGTAAGTCTCAATCGAGTGCCTGTCATTGGCTGGCGTAAAGGTACAGGCAAGGTTTTTGGATGATCCAAAAATAAAGCCAATGCCGCCTTCCACGTCACAGGCAAGTTGACCAAGTTGAATGCCGCTCTCAGCGTGGCTGGTGGAAGCGATAGAGGTAGCGGCCAAGATCCCGCCAGCAGCAGCCGCGAGAAGTGTTTTCCTGAATGTCATAATATGTCCTTTCAACTCTGATACAACGCGACAGATGATAAAGGGTTCCGTGGCCGAAGCAACGAAGAACATGTAAACTGCCACAGCACAGCTTCTGGGTGCAATTGAATCGAATTAGCAGGACCTTGAGTCAAGCCTTTGAACTGCCAATGGTTTACAACCGGCGGCCTTCCCTTTTCGCCGGATCAACACACTGACTGACATGGCTTTATGCTGTCGTTGGAATCTGAACCACCTCAGAGCATCAGCAAAATATGGTTGGTATCTGGAACTTTAGCGGGCGCAGGCAAGTGAAATACGAAGCCTGTCCCATCACTTAAGCTATGCTGTGCTGTAGCTCGGCTCGAACCTGCATCAAAATGAGACCCAGCTTATTGAGGCCGTTTCCATCCGGACCACAGCCCCAATAGGCGTCCATAGGTGCATTCTCCACAATCGGCTCATCGCTCGTCCCCAACAACATGTCTCGCGGCAACGGGTGCGTTTCGAATTTCTTCTTCACAGCCACATACATGAGACCATCTTTCACCTGTTCCCAGTCATCTCGCAGCGGAAAATCCCGTGTGCGGCCAAGGGTACTGGCGTTTTTAGGCTTACCGCAAATGCGAATACGGTTTTGGTAACCCGCATCTTCAAACTTCTGCGCCTGAAAATAGTGCTCCACAGTGGGCCACCATTCATCTTCGAAGGCCACGCCATAGGGCGCAAAATTGGAGAACTCGGCGTAAGGGTCTGTCTGAGCATAAAAGTAAATTGTCATA
>CAZOCA010000520.1:0-1633 GCA_964578105.1 uncultured Pararhizobium sp. | reverse complement strand
AAAATTGGAGAACTCGGCGTAAGGGTCTGTCTGAGCATAAAAGTAAATTGTCATAATCTCACAGCCGGTCAGTTATTTTCATGGCATTTTGGGCCAATTTGGAAAGCAAGCAGGGCTGTTTTAAAAGCCTGCGCGTTTACATGTCCAGCCACTCGACCTAGAATATGAAAACAAACAATCAAACAGAGTCGGCCCGCCTGCTATGACAAAACGTGAATTGCTCATCACAACTGCTTTGGTCTCGGGGATTCTGCACAGCACAACCGCATTCGGCGCTGATTTATACTTTGAGGGCACACCTGCAGAACCAACGATCATTCCCGCAGTCTCAGGTCTGAATGGTAAACTTGCACTTTCTGGCGGGCAATTCGATGATGACGAATTCGGTGTCTTGACCGGTGCAATCAGCGTTCCACTTGGCTTGCGCTATGGTCTTCAGGGTGATGGTATCCTGGGTGTCCGCGATGGTGAATTTGTTGGCGGCGGCGGCGCGCATCTTTTCTGGCGCGATCCAACAGTCGGCCTGCTGGGCCTCTATGGCTCTTACACCCACCGCGAAGATTTTGACGGCTCTGTAAGCCGCGTAGGTGTGGAAGGTGAATATTACTTCGGTCAATGGACGGCCAAAACCCTTTTGGGTGCCGAATTCATCGACGCAGGCGCAGCATTCGCTGAGCCTGATGACGGCTTCTTTGCCTTCACAGATATCTCCTATTACGTAAACGATGATTTTCAAGTCTCGGTCGGACATCGATATACCGCTGAACGCAACGCATTGGCGTTGGGTGCAGAATATCAACTGGATCAGAATTTGTTCTCCAATGGTGTCTCGCTGTTTGCTGAAGGCCGCATTGGTGAAGACGACTATCACGCCGTTTGGGGCGGAGTGCGCGTCTACTTCGGAGACGACAAAAGCCTGATCCGCCGTCATCGCGAAGATGACCCCGATGGTTATGGCGATGAAGATTTGTTCGATCTGGAAGTCGAATTGCAGGGGTTTGATTCAGGCGAAGGCTCCGGATAGAGCATTTTTATATTGGAAAGTATTTGCGAAGGTCACCCTTCGCAAGAAATGCTCTAAAGCGTTGATTTGAACTCTTCAAATTTCCCGCTTGAATCACGTGGGATGTCACGAACGAGCGTAATGTCCACGTCGACCTGCTGACGAAAAGCGTCGCATATCGCTATGCGAAATGCGGTGCGATCAAATGAAATATCAGTGTCAGGCAATATCAGGCAGATGCTCACATGGTCTTCGCGGTCCTGAACAATTTGCCATTGTTGGAATGGGACAATGGATTGAAATTCTTCAACACGAAGAGACGGCCAGAAACTTGTCCCATTTCCAAACCGAAACAGATGTCGTTCCCGCCCCATAATCTTCGAAAGTGTCCGACTGGACCTGCCACAGGCACACGGCTCAGCCGATAAAGTTGCGTAGTCTCCAATGGCATAGCGGATTAATGGCATTGCGAAATTATAAAATGGCGTAACCACGACCCGTCCCGTCTGGCCGGGCTCCACAGCGCGATCTTCTCCATCAAGAACCTCAATCAAACAGAATTCCTCATGAAGATGGAAGTTCTGGTGTTCCGGGCAACATACAGCCATTCGACCGCATTCCTCAGATCCA